>JASGCF010000002.1:0-6738 GCA_030054275.1 Limnohabitans sp.
GGCCGCGCTCCGCGTTGCCGATGTTTGAACCGAAGAGGAGGACACCATCGATGAACAACCGCGCGAAGTCGTCGGATTGCATCTGGAAGTCGTAGTTCCCGCTCTTCGGGACGATGAGCGAACCGCTCCAGCGCACCGAGAAATTGTCGGTGGGCACGGTGTCAGGCATCCACTCGTTGTTGTTGTCGTTGGTCACATTGAAGTCGAGCCCGAGCGGCCCGGATGCATCGAGACGCTTTGCGACGATCGGGCCAGAGAAGTCGTTCGTCGCGTAGTAGCGGCCCGCGAGACCGACGAGCGTTGGCTCGCAACTGTCGGGAAGTCCGTTCTGATCGCAGTCGACCGTGGTCGATTCGCAACCATCGAGAACGCCGTTGGTGTTGCAATCAAGCGCGCTATTCGCCGCGATATCGAGGGCATCGGGCAGCGAGTTGCCGTTGCAGTCGCCCGAGTCGCAGATGTCGAGTACGCCGTTGGCGTTGTTGTCGACACCAGCGCGGAAGTTCGTGTTCGTGATCACATTCCAAGTCGTCGCCGAAGCGGTCTTGCGCTCGACCTTCATCCTCGCGTCGCCGTAATCCTCGCGAAGCTCGATGCGGATGTAGTGCGTGCCGGCCGTCACCGTGATCGGTGTTGCTGGCACGATTTGGTTGCCGGTGACGCCGTTCGAACTCCCGATGAGGACGCCGTCGAGGTAGAAGCGGTAGCCGTCGTCTGCCGAGATGCGGAATTGGAACGGCGCGGTCTGGTTGAAGATGAGTCCGCCGGTCCAGCGCACGCTGAACTCATCGCTCGGAACGCCCTCGGGGAGCGACCAGTTGTTGAGGTCGAAGGTCCCCGCGCCGCCGAGGTCGACGCGCACGGCGGCAGGGGTGCCCGACCATGTGCGGTTCGCGAAGTACTGCGCGGTAAGTCCTTGGACGCCAACCTGTTGGGCATCGGCGAGGCCGTCGTTGTTGCAATCTTGCGCGGCGGCGTTGGGCACCACGCCGAGGGTTCCCGCGAGCGCCATGAGAGCGACCGCGAAGACAGACTGAGAGCGGTAGGTGAGGGTTCCGGGGGCGGTCGACATGATTCTCTCCAGAAACGGGATTTCTGGAAAATGGCATGGATTGAGTCAATTGCAAGCGGAAACGGGCGGGATTGACGGGGGGATCGCAATCGCGGTCAACGCAGCTCTGGTTGCGGTTTGCAGGCGTTCGGCGCCGTTGAGTTCGGTGGTCGCGGTTGACGCACGGTCCGGTGCAAGGCGCGCCAGCCCAACTTACGGCTCGGTCAGGACCAGTTCCACGCAGCCCGCGGCATGGATGCCGTTGTGCTCCGAAAATGGAGCGCTGATCCAGAGTGCTGGCGAGCGTGTCGCCGCGTTCGCGTCGTCCATCGGCAACTCCGAGGCGAGCAGCGCGTTCCCGAAGTGAATCCCGTGAGCGTTGCCGTGGAACAGCCGCGCTCCATCGCCGCGCACGAACACCGTGCCTGCCGCGATCCCGCCCGTGCGATCACGGGGCGCGCCGATTGCCCATCCATCACGAAACACGGCGATGGAGGTTCCGACCAGGGAGTCAGTCCCAGCGGTGGATGCCACCCCATGCATGTGATCGACGATCCACTTCGGTTCCCCCGGTACGAACTCGCCCATCGTGTACACCTCACGCGTAGTTTCCTCACGCGTGTTTCCGCGCAGGCTTTCTTCCGGCAGGGGTGCGATGAGTGTCCCACATGCGATCGGCAGTGGAAAGCGCATCAACAGCGCTGAGCCGCCATCGCCATCCGCGCGTGCGATGCCCGACGCGCCGACCGCAATCCGAGCATGGTGATCGCGATCGAGGTACGAATCGATCGACATACCGAACCATTCGTCATCTCGTCCGCCGATGACGCGTCCCGTCTCGCGAAACATCACCTGATGCGTCGCGCGATCAAAGTAAAGCGCACCGAACAGAACAGCACCGCGTTTCTTCGAAAGTTCGGTGCCAAGCGGCGCGCCAACGGCGATCAAGCGCTCGTCAATCGGCGCGATCGTTGTGCCAAATCCGCGAACATCGTTCGGCGCGTGAATGCTTTCGCGACGCGTACCAACTTCACTCCATGATCGCGCTCCGAATGCAACGACAAGTCCGCCGATGCGATTTGGACCGCGGGCTGATTCACCCATGATGATGTCTGCGCAGCCGTCGTCGTCAAGATCTCGGCCGATCGCGTTTGCGAATGGGCCGTCTGCAGCGTTCTGCGGCAGAAAGACAGTGTCGTGTGTGGCGAGATCGGTAGCACCCGGCTCGACGAAACTGCGCGAACCAGCAATCGCGAGGAGGCCAGTGCTTGGTGCCGCCGACACATCATTCGCGCCGACGACGGCGCCGAAATCAACGATTCCGTCGCCGTTGACATCGCCGAGCCGGGCGAGGCGGACGCCGATCTGTCCGCCTCGCCACGGGCCTTCGAGAACATGCGGCTTCGGCATGGCCGCTTTCGTGGCAACCGCGTGTCGCACATCCTCGCCGCGATAGATGTAGATCTCGCCCGCCTTGTTACGCCACGGTTTGTTGAGGCGAGCAGGGGCTGTTGGTGCAGCGACGGCAATTTCGTCAACACCGCAGCCGTCAAGATCGCCGATCAAAAGCATCGTGGCGCCGAATTGACTTTGCGGATAGTTCGCGGAGATTGTTGCGTGCATCCGCGCTCGCTCCGTCAAGCCGTTGTTCGCTGACATTTGCGCAGCGAAGTTTGCAATGTTGGCGATCCCGACAGTGACCATCGTGACCAATGTGATCGCGAGTGTCGCGACGATCGCGATGCGTGTACGGGTCGAAAATCGCCGCGATGCGAGAGATGCCTCTGCCGGATTTCGCAGGGCCGCGGCGAACGCGCGGCAATCAGAAAATCTGCGCTCTGGAGAACGATCCAAAGCGCGATCGAAGACACGCGCAAGTTTCTCGTCGATCGATGGATCGATCTCACGCGCACTTCGTGGCTTCGCGTCGCGCGCTTTCGCAAGTTGCGCTTCGATCGTGGCTTCGATCGGGTGGGGTGCGAGGCCGGTCAAAATCACAAGCGCCGTCGCGGCGAGGCTCCATTGATCGCTCTTCGGTGTCGCGCGCTCTCCGCGCGCTTGTTCGGGCGACATGAACTCTGGCGTGCCGAGTGCCAAACTGATCGCGCCTGATGCACCAGATCCTTGAATACGAGCTGCAAGACCGAGATCGAGAATGGCCGCAACATCCGATGTTGCGCGACGAATGAGATTCGACGGCTTGATATCGCGGTGGACGAAGCCTGCGTCGTGCATCGAAGCAAGCGCTTCCGCGGCTTGCGCTATGAACTCGATGCACGCGGCGCGAGTCGATGTCGAATCGAATTGCGATGCGGTCGTTCCTTCGATGTACTCCATCGCAATCCAAGGCAATCCATTGAGAATCCCCGACGCTTCAATGCGCGGTAAACACGCAAGTTGAAGTTGCGAGAGTGCCTCAATTTCGCGCCAATACTGTTGCGGGAAACCGTGTGACGAGTAGCGAAGCACTTTGAGCACACTGCGTTGCGCCGAAATCGTGCGTTCGCCGGTCTTGATGTCGACTTGCGCGCCGCGTGCAAGCCATGTCTCGCCTTGCCCGCCCGCCCCGAGAAACGAGAGGATCTCGTAACCCGGAATCACAGGCGGTGTCGGCGTGGCTTCATCGAGCATCGCTTCACGCTCAAGCATGGCGAACAACTTTGTCGCTTTTTCGGGCGAATCGAGCGCTTGCAGCGGATCGCGCGAAGCGTCGTATGCCGTGTCTTGCGATTGCTGGTGTTGTTCGGATTCGAGTCCCATGACAAGGCTCTTGGCGAGTTTGACTTCAAAGTGAACAGTCAATTCCGCTCATAGATTCACACAGTACACTTTCGAAAGATGACGGTGAGTAATCGCTTTGCGCGCACGCCTTGGACGATCATCGCACGCGCTTCTGCGGGCGATGACGCCGTACGCAGGCAGGCGCTTGACGCATTTGCTCGCATGTATCGGCCTGCGTGCGAAGCGTTCGTGGGCGCGTGGTGGAAGAATGCTGCTTCGCAGCACCGCATCAGCGCGGAGTTGGCGGACGAAATCACGCAGGGCTTCTTTGTCGAGGTCGTCTTGGGTCGCGACTTGCTTGCGACAGCGAGTCCGGAGAAAGGGCGTTTGCGCACGCTGCTTTGTCGTGCGCTTGAGAATTACACCCGCGATCGATGGCGCCGCCGCATGGCGCGCGAGCAGCATGAATCGCAGGCAGCGCGAACCAACGGCGCGAGTGATCAAGCCAATGGTCGTGGGACGCACGACGCCGTTCGCAACTTCGATGCAGCGTGGGCGCGCGCGCAGTTGACAGAAGCGCTCGCGCGCACGCGTGAACGCTGTTTGACCGAGTCGCAGCGTCAAGGCTGGGCGCTGTTCGAGAGGCTCGTGCTGTTGCCTGCGGTGTACGGCACCGAGAGGCCAGAGATGCGCGACGCCGTACGCGAGACAGGCACACCCGATGCCGCACGCGGGCATGTGCTGCTGCGCGAGACACGCATGCGCGTTCTGCAGGCGCTCGAGGAGGTTGTGAGCGAGACGATTGATCATCCCCGAGAATTTGCAGGAGAGATCGCGTACATCCGCAAGCTTCTCGCGGATGGCGTCATGGCTCGTGGCTGACGACGGTGCGCGGCGGGGCAGTACGGTTGAGAGCGCCGTTGCAAGCACCATTGCAACCTCTCTTGAACTCCTCTGACGGGGTCGCAAATCGTCTCGTCTATTGAGTCGACACGAACCAGAGGCCGAAAAAAAAGCCGAGAAAGCCGAGGAACAGGAGTGGGCCGAAGATTCTTGAGACGAAAGACCGCGGAGCAGGACGCTCATGCTCCTCACACGCGCGATCATGCGCCGACTCGAGCGATGCACGCTCTGCGTCGCTGCGCTCGATTTCGGCCATCGTGGAGCGAAGCTCGACGCTGTATGCATCGATCGCTGTGATCAAACGCGCCGATGGATCGGGGCTTCCTAGGCCGTGTTGGAGTTGATCGCGAGTCACGGCGCTGTCTCCAGCAACCGAGAGTCTGCCGATGGACTGCGTAATGCACTTGCGCCCAATTCGCCGAGTCGTCGCGCTTTCAGATCAGCGAGAAGCATGATCACCAGTGCGAATAAGGTGTAGATGGAGATCAGTTCAACAATGTTCCGTCGAGACTCCCTTCGAGCGTTCGCGTCGGATTCGGCGCGTGACCTCTCGAGTGTCGACCCCGCCGCCTCGAACCGAAGCCGCGCGGTATCTCCGACCTTCCCGATCAGTGATGTCAGTCGGCGTTGTTCAGCGGTGAGGCCCTCGATGGACTCGGCGATACGGTCGAGATCAGTGTCGTTCATGGGTTCACCCGGAATGCAAACGAGTACTTGTCAAAACGAATGGTCTGTCAGAGAAACTGCGAGACGGTCCAAGCAAGGCTGCCGAGGATCAACAGCACGCCGATGACGAGCCCGGTCGATCTTGCCGCAACATGGTCCGCGAATAGACGACCAAGCCGCGCGCAATCTGCCTCGCGATCGCGCGCGAGTTCTTCTCGCCATCGGCATGTGTGGCTGAGGTGACTTCGAAGTGCGTTGAGGCTGACGACGGAGTCGGCTTCAAGCGCTCTGCAAGCGTTTATGATTCGCATGTGGCCCTCACCGGACATCGGGCACCTCTTCTGGGGTGGGTTCAGACGGGGTGGAGCGACTCTCGGCCAGCGCAAGGGACTTCCCCTCAGAGTCGGCGGACAACAATTCGATGGGGGACGATTCGGTACCCCGCGTCCACCGCGGAAGCAGCACGGCAAGAAGCAGCAGATCGGCGACGATGACCAGGACGATCAAGGTTGTGACAAGGTGTCCCTTACGCCGATTTTCGCGTACTTCTTCGTTGACCGCTTGATCGAGCCTCTCTCGACCAAGTTTCGATCGGAATGCTTCGTCCTCGAGTTCTCGCTCGAGAAGTGCGATGGCGACCGCCTGATTTCGGCGGACGGTTTCGAAACTCGCTTGGACGGCTGTGAGGGTTGAGTGATCCATCGTGGTGTCGACCTCGATCCTTACATTCGGGCACGGCAGAATGAGGAACGCAGACCACCCGCGCATCGTGGAATCCACTCTGCGAGAATTTCAAGATCTCGACTGCATGCGAGGTTCTGCGACCGCCGAGAGTCGAAATCGCCTCAACCGAGCGTTCGGTGGCTCTCAGTGTTTATCGTCGGTGATGCGAAGAGTGTCGGGCAAGCCTGAGCCGGACCCGGTCGATCGACGACCTTGAGGGCTGTGAGCCCCAGCGAGCGCTTGCAAGGGTGGAGATTGCGGCCCACCGTGACCCGACCCGCCACGACCTCTGATCGCCCTGAACAGCCAAATCCAAAAGATCAAACTGAGTAGGGACCCTGCGCATACAGAAAAAAAGGAGGCATCATTTGGGCTGGGAGGGCAGTCAATCGTAATACCTTCAATACTACCTTCAAGACTTTTGACTCTCTCGATCCCTTGCAACACCTCGTCGATCCTTCGTAACTCTTCGAAGGTTGGGTTCCACGCACCTCGGTCGTTCATCTCGAGCAGTTCGTGGATCGGCTGAATCTGCAGCCTTTTGATCCATCTTGCCTTTTCTTCAGGGGTGGCGGCATAGGAGAGGGTGAAACGGATGCGCTGAAGGAGTCGGTGCCTCTTTTGCCGCAGATCGCCCTCTTCGCGACTGAGTTCAACAGTCGGGGATGCAGTCG
>JASGCF010000002.1:6838-29588 GCA_030054275.1 Limnohabitans sp.
CAGTCGGGGATGCAGTCGTCGGTGCTTCTGCGGCGTCCGATGTGTCGGTCGAAGGATCGATCTGTGGGAGATCAACGGTGGATGCACCACTCCCGTCGCGCGAGACATCTCCCGACTGATCTGCGCTCTTCGTCGGTGTCGCCTGCTGCGCTGCGTCTTGCGCTGCGCGAGCGACAGGCAGGAGTTGCGTGACAAGTTGCGTGACAAGGAGCGTGACAAGGATGAAGACGCTGGCGGTAGCGAAAGTGATCCGTCCGCGGCGTGTCCAGCGTGGAAGTCGATGGAGATTGCTCACGCAACACGAACGCGCGCCAACGGGCCTTCGTGGATGCTCGCTGCGTATTTCGTAGGTCAATTTGCCATGGCAAGGGCCGGAAGCGGCACATCAAGGGCGTCGGCGACGGCGCGCAAGACGAGGTGCTCCGAATCGCCCACTCGTTGGTCGTGGGCGGCGGCCCGTGCGGCAAGCACGAGCAACTTTTGGCGGTCGGTGTAGGTGAGTTCGGTCAGTTTCGAGACGGCGGAATTCAACCCATCAAGCGTGCGCTCGGCAAGCGCGGGCATCGCAGGCGCTTGCATGCCCATGCCAGCGTACGCACGGTTGAACGCGGCAGTTGCTGCGTCGCCCGAGTGTTCGAGTGAAGCGACCGTCGCAAGGACCACGCGCACTTCAGCGGCGCAATCGGTGAGGCGCGCGCGGGCCTTGCTTGGCGACTCCATGAATCGCCGCTCGACATGGCGTTCGAGGCACTTCACGAGCGCCCACTCGCGAAGATCAATCGAGTTGTCCGAGCGCATCGCGCGCGCGAGTGTTTCGCGGAAGGCGCGATAGCGCGCGACGCCGAGTTCAAAGAGCACGGGGCCAGCGAGATCTGCAAGCGCCAACTGCTCATCGCCCGAGAGTCGCGCGAGCGGCGCTGCGAGTTGCGCATAGGTTTCGTACGCCTCACGATCGCGCTCGGCAACGGTCGCATCGCAGCGCTCGTACCCAACAGGGCGCCGAGCGATCGCGTAGCAGAGAGCGCGTGCGCCAAGCGGATCGCGAACCGCATCGACCAATTCCTTTGGAAGCGACGATCGCCATGCGGAGGCGGCTGCGATGCTGTCGCGATCGAGTGTGCCGGCGCGATTGATTGCAGCCGTGGCTGCAGCGCCGCCGCTGAAACCTGCGACCGGCATCGCGCCTGAAGGGACGGCACTCGCGCGATTCCCTGATGTCGCGCTGTCGCGCGTCTGGCTGCGTTCTTGCGTTGCAACATTGTTCGCACCCATCGCCTTCAGCGCGGCAATGCGCACATCAATCGGCGGGTGTGTTGCGAAAAGCGTGTTCAAACTTGTCGCGAAGAAGAAGTGGTTGAGTTCGCTGGCCGCGGGCGATGCCACACGCGACGAGTGATCGCGAATCTTCGCAAGTGCGCCCGCGATTCCATTCGGATTGCGCGTGTACTGCACGGCCGCCGCATCCGCGAGGAATTCGCGTTGACGACTGATCGCGGCTTGAATCAGCCGCCCGAACAGCATGCCGAGCGAACCGATTCCCCAGACGACGAGTCCAACGACGATGAGTCCGGCACCAATCGCAGGTCCTGGATTGTTCTTGCCTCCGCCGCGCGAGCGCGCGAGTGCTGGGCCGATGTAGCGAAAGCAGATGTATCCGATGACACCGACAGCCATGATGCCTGCGATGACCGCAGTTGTTCGCGCATTGATGCGTGTGTCGCCGTGAAAAATGTGGCTGTATTCGTGCGCGATGACGCCTTGCATCTCATCGCGCGACAGGAGTTCCATACAGCCGCGCGTCACGCCAATGACCGAGTTTGTTGGATCGGGCCCAGCTGCGAACGCGTTGATCGAAGCATCTTCGATGACATAGACGGGCGGCACTGGAACGCCCGACGCGATCGACATTTCTTCGATGATGTTGAGCAGTTGTCGCTCGGCTGGGTCGCGTGTGGATGCAGAAATTCGAACGCCACCGAGCATCTCTGCGATCTTCGTTCCGCCCTGCGAAAGTTGCGAGAGTTTCACAAGTGTGGCGATCAACACCACCACACCGACGATGCCGACAACGCCTAGAAAAACCCGCCAATCTGCGAACGCTGCGGGACCGACTTGCGTGGCGAGCATGCCTGCAATCGCAGCCCACATCGCAAGAATCGTGCCGGCCACGCCAAAGATAAAGAACGCAACCAAACGCCCTGTTTGCTTGCGCGCATTGTCTTGACTTGTGAAGAAGTCGGTCGACATCGTGCTCCCTTCGATGCTGTGTCTTGCGACGAATCCGCGTCGATCAGAACTTCACGGCAACTGCTGCGCGCGCCGCAGCGTCGGCCTCGAAGAGGCCCATTTCCGTCACACCGAAGGTGCGCGCCACGATGCTTGCCGGAAACACCACGATTTGCTCATTGAGACGCATCACTGCGTCGTTGTAGGCCTGCCGCGCGAACGCGATGCGATTCTCGGTGCTTGCGAGTTCTTCCTGAAGTTGCAGGGCATTTTGGTTCGCTTTGAGTTCTGGGTAACGCTCGACCAAGCCAACCAAACGGCCGAGCGCACCGTCAAGGGCGGTCGATGCGTTGGCCAATTGCGTGACAGCCGAAACCCCGAGCATCGCGCCTTGCGCGGCACCAAGTGCGCCCGCTGCTTGCGAGCGCGCTGCAATGACAGCTTCGAGCGTGGCGCGTTCGTGCGCCATGTAGCCCTTCACGGTTTCGACGAGGTTTGGAATCAAATCGAAGCGCCGCTTCAGTTGCACATCGATTTGGCTGAAGGCGTTCTTCGCGCGCACTTGTGAACGGCGAAGTCCGTTGTAGACCGCGATCACCCAAAGCACGGGGATAAGCAGTGCAGTGAGCACGACGCCGAGCACGACGAAGAGCGCGGTATTCGCAAAGAGAAGCGGGATTCCGTCCATAGCCGCGGAGTGTAGCCGCGCTCGGCGATTCGTCAGGCGCCGAACTCTGCGTTCCACTTACCGAGAATCGCACGGCTTCGCGCGCGTCGGAGTTTCGTGCGGGCAAGCAAGTCGTCGACGAAACGAACCGTATCGAGCATGTATGGGCCGATCCCAAGCATGACGGCGTCTGCGCGTGCCGCGTCGGCCGCGTCGGTGACTTCACCGCGAGTTGGGAAGCCGTGGTCGGTCATCGACTCAAGCACTTGCGTTGCCCAAATCACGGGAATATGCGCTGCTTCTGCGAGTGCGAGGATTTCGTCTTGCGCTTCGGGAAGATTTTCGAAGCCGATCTCGACGCCAAGATCGCCACGCGCGAGCATCACGCCGCACGGGGGCATCTTCATGAGTTCAAGCAGGATTTCTGGCAGCGCGTGGCACGCTTGCGGTGTTTCGATTTTGGCAACCACGCCAATCGGACGCCGTGTACGAGCGAGCATTGCTTGATGAAGATCGGCGATGTCGGCGGCACTTCGCACGAAACTCATGGACACGAAATCCACATGCGCAACGGCAAAGTCAAGTGTGTTCAGGTCGTCATCGGTGAGCGCGCAAATCGGAAGATTCGTATCGGGCACATTCACGCCCTTGCGATCTTTGAGCGGCCATGCGCCAGTGCGGGCACCTTCGATGGTGCAAGTGGCTTCGCCAGCGGCGCGGTCGATCACGGTGCAACGCGCGCGGATGTTTCCATCATCGAAGAGGACGCGATGGCCTGGTGCGATGTGGTCGACAAGTTCGCGCGGTCGTACGGCGATGCGCGCGGGTGCGGTTGCGCGTCCGTTGGTATCGCGCGGTGCATCGGTGCTCGCGGCATCGGCGTGCAACACCACGGTGTCGCCGGCGCGCAAGGAAATCGGGCCGCTCGCGCACACTCCAGTGCGAACTTTCGGCCCAGCGAGATCGATCGAAATTGGAATGCGTCGTCCGCGCGTGGCGGCGGCGGTTCGTAACGCATCGGCGCAGGCTTTCCATTGCGTTGGATCGCCGTGCGACGCGTTGATGCGGCCGACATCCATGCCCGCATCGATGAGCGAGCCCATGAACGCGACATCGCCCGCACCCCACGGAGGAAGCGTGACAACAACGCGCGTTGCGTGAGGAATCGGCGGGCCGAGGAGTTCGGCTGCGTGACGCTCGAGCAGCGTCGCGCCGTCGTCAATCGCGATGTTTGCGCGTGCTTGGTCGGGGGTACGGCCGCACATCGCAGCGAGCGCGCGTTCGACGGCGTCAAGCGTCGGCATCACATGCGCCTCGCGTCGCGCGAGGGACGAGAGGCCCGAGCGAATCAACTCGGCTTGCAGCGGAACATGATCGGTCGCTCGGAGTGCGAGATAATGCGCGAGATTCGCGGCACTTCGCTGCATTGCAATCGGAAGCGCTGCGATGGATGCCGTCATTCCGCGTTCCGCTGCGGTTGCTTCGTCGCGCAACGCACGAATTGCATCGGAGAGAGTTGCAAGTCTTGCAGTCTCATTCGTGTCCATCTCAAGATACTCCGGCTGTCGTGGGATATGCCGAAAAAGGAATACCGTCTAAGACGCGCGCATAGTTGCGCCATCGACCAACCGATGCCTGTGTGAGTGGACGACTGACTTGGTCGTAACTCAATGTGCGCACGGTTCGACGCGATTGATGAAAGCTGAGCACGCTCGCATCCCACGAAAGACCAAGGAAATCAAGCAACTCACGCATGCGCGGTTCGCCGTCTTCGACGAGCGCTTCGTAGGAGACGGTGTGGATCGGGACGCGAAGAACCTCACGCCAATGTTGCATGAGCCGCTCGGATTCGCGCCACGCAAGAGCGACCCACTCCGGCCGCGTCGTCCATGGATAGCGCTCTGCACCAAACGCGCCCATGACGCACGACACCGCCACATCTCGCGGATCGCGCACGATATGCACGATGCGCGTCTGTGGAAAAAGGCGCGCGAGATGGCCCAAAACCCGCGTATTTCCGAGTGCTTTGTTCACAACGCGCTTCGCACGCGGAGCGAGTCGTCGGATCTCATCGAGATACGCACGCGCAACGCGTGCATGATCGTTTGGCGCAGAAAGCCCAGCGGTTTCTGCCCAGCGCTCGATGGTTTCCAGTTCGCCAACGCCCTTTGCATCGGGATGCGCGTCGATGATTTGATCGACAAGACTCGTACCGCTGCGTGGCATACCCGCGACAAACACAGGTGTTTCATCGCGGAGGCCCGAATCGCCGATCGAGGCAATGCGCTCGGGCGTCCACCATTGGATCGCTTCGTCGGTGGCGCGCACGAGTTGGTCCGGATCAAACGAAACCGTTCGTGAAGCATGTGCGCGTGTGGCTGATTCCCATGCTTCATCGAAGCGTCCGGCGCGATCAAGCGCTTTTGCGCGGAGAAAGAGCAACATCAGCGAGGAAATGGCGCCTCGTTGCGTTGTCGGAAGCGTCGCGTCCATGACGCGCACTGCCTCACTCAATTTCGCAGGATCGTGTGCGCCCTCGCGCACGAGCAGTTTCGCGTGTTCATAGGCGATCCGTTCAGGGAGGGGCGCATCGAGGCCGTTGGCGTTGCGGAGTTGCTCGAGAATCGGTGTGAGTTCTGCGCGCGCTTCGTCCGCGCGACCTGCTTCTTCAAGGGTTGCAACAAGTGCGACACACAGATCGCGCGCGCCGGGCGCGAGTTTCATGGCGCTGCGAAAATCAGCCACCGCCTCGTCGGTTCTTCCAAGTGCTCGCAACGAATCTCCGCGCAGCATCAATGCTTCGGGATGCTGTAACAACGCAAGCGATCGTGTCGCGAGCGCAATCGTCTCATTGTGCTGTCCAAGCGCGTTGCGACAACGCGCGGCGAGCGCGAGCAACTCAGGATCGCGCGGATCGATTCGGATCAGCGGTTCAACCGCAGCAAGCGCATCGCGCGTTCGTCCAGCGCGGAACGCCGCGCGAATCTCATCGAGTTTCGCGGCGCGGCCACTTTTTGCGGGCGTTGCGCGATGCTCAGGTTTCACGCGCTGCCTCCAGCACGCGCAGGCACATCATCGAAGGGCAGCGTTGCGATCTCGACATCGGGCAGTCGTTTTTGGAAATTCCGCACGGCCCACTCGTCAGAGAAGAAAATCACCGGACGGCCGCTCGCATCAACTCCATGCGTTGAATCGCTCAAGAGTTCTGGCATGAAGTCTGCGGGCGCGCCATTCTTTCGCCACCAGCGCACGATTTGCCAGCGCGACTTCTCAAGCCGCGATTCTGCGCCGTACTCGCTCTTCAAGCGATACTGCACGACTTCAAATTGCAGCGGACCAACCGCGGCGAGAATCGGCGTCTTGACTTGGCCAGAGCCAACTTCCATCTGTTGGACGACGCCTTCCTTCAGCAGTTGATCGACTCCGAGGCGATACTTCTTCGAGTTGCCTGGCTGCGGATTCGTGAGATACGCGAAGACTTCCGGCGTGAACTGCGGGATCTCACTGAAGCGAATCGTGCGATCTTCGGCAAGCGTGTCGCCGATCTGCAAGATGTCGTGGCCGATGATGCCAATCACATCGCCAGCCTCGCCTTCCTCGACGGTTTCGCGCTCTTGTCCGAAGAGTTTTTGCGCACTCGAGAGGCGGATTTTCTTGCCGCTCTGCACATGTACGACCGTCATTTCGCGCTCGAATTTGCCGCTCACGACGCGCACGAATGCGATGCGGTCGCGGTGCTTTGGATCCATGTTCGCTTGGATCTTGAAGACGAATCCGCTGAAGGTTGGATCCTTTGGTTCGATGAGTTTCTCGCCCGAGCGACGCGCGCCGGGATCGGCCGAATGCTCAAGGAATCCGTCGAGAAGCAGTTGCACGCCGAAGTTGTTTGCGGCGCTTCCGAAGTACACCGGCGTGATTTCGCCAGCGAGGACGCGCGCGCGATCAAACTCGGCGCCTGCGCCTTCGAGCATGTCGAGTTCGTCGCGGCCTTGGCGGTAGATGTCGGCGTCGATGCGTGAAGTGATCGCGGGGTCATCGAGGCCGACAACCTGCACGGGCGCCTCGCGCATGCCGCCCTTCGTGCGCTCGAAGAGATGCAGGCGCTTGTCGAGGCGGTCGTACACGCCGCGGAATTCGGGGCCATTGCCGAAGGGCCAATTCACGGGAAACGCGCCGATTCCGAGCACGCTTTCAAGTTCATCGAGCAGCGCGATCGGATCCTTCGTAGGTCGATCACACTTATTCATGAAGGTGAAAATCGGCACGCCGCGTCGACGACACACTTCGAAGAGTTTGCGCGTTTGCGGCTCGATACCTTTACCTGCGTCGATCACCATCACGGCCGCATCAACCGCCGTAAGCACGCGATAGGTGTCTTCGCTGAAATCCTTGTGGCCAGGCGTGTCGAGCAGGTTCACGCGATAGCCGTTGTAATCAAACTGCAGCACCGTTGACGAAATCGAGATGCCGCGTTGCTTCTCGAGTTCCATCCAGTCCGATGCGGTCGCGCGTTGATCCTTGCGCGCGGTGACCGAGCCTGCAAGTGCGACCGCGCCGCCGTAGAGGAGGAACTTCTCGGTGAGCGTCGTTTTACCGGCGTCGGGGTGCGAGATGATCGCGAAAGTTCGGCGGGGGAGATGCGCGGAGGACTGTGCCATCGTGTGTCTGTGCGGTTCGGGGCGCGAGATTGTCGCAGAAATGGCAGGAAGAGAGTAGTGGTTGCTGTGGAGTTGCGCGTGCGCGCTTACTCATGTTCAATGCGACGATGCTCATCAACTCTTTGCGTCGCGCGCATTCCGCCGTGGCTGTCTCGGTCTCGTCGTATCTCGTTGCCTTGCCGCTTGCCTTGCCGCTTGCTGCGGCCGTAGTCCCGCAGGATGGCGGAAGCACCGCAAAGCCAGCGGGGTCCGCAGCGACGGCCCCAACTGCTGCAGCACAAACCGCCAAGACTGCCGACGCCAACTCGGATGTTGAGGCCGCGCTGCGCAAGTCGGTCATCAACATTCAAGTCCGTCAAGAAACGCGCGACCCTTCAACGCCTTGGAAACGCGAAAGTCCGCAAGAACTCGGCGGTTCCGGCGTTGTCATCGCGCCTGGCAAAATCCTCACCAACGCGCATGTCGTCGAACAAGCGAGCGAGATTCTTCTCGAAACGAATCAGACGACCTTGCCAATTCAGGCGGAGCTCGTCGGTATCGACAAGACGCGCGACCTCGCGCTGCTCTCGACGACCGACGAAGCGTTTATCTCAATGCACCCGCCGATTCCGATTCTTGAAGGCTTGCCGAAGGAAGGCTCGCGCGTCGTTGTGATGGGCTACCCGCTTGGTGGCGAGCAGCTTTCGACGACGAGCGGCGTGATTTCGCGCATCGAGTGGTCGGACATCGGCATGACGGGCGAGCCGGGCATGCGCGTACAAGTTGATGCAGCGATCAATTTTGGCAACTCTGGCGGACCTGCCTTCGTCGATGGCAAGGTCGCGGGTCTTGCCTTCAGCGGCATGGACAACTCGATGGCCGACAACATTGCCTATCTCCTCGCGACGGAGGAAGTGCGGCGATTCCTCGATGAAATCGAGACGGGCACGATCGATGGCAACACCGTCATCGCACTTGAATCGCAAACGCTCGAGAACCCGGCGCTTCGCGCCAAACTGGGTGCAGGCGCGGAGGTGTCCGGACTCGTGGTGGTTGATCAGAAGGGCGGACCGCTGCAGGCGTGGGACATTCTCACCAAGATCAACGGTTACTCGATCGACAATAAGGGGCAGATCACGATCGAAGGCGATCGCAAGGTTGCTATGGACTGCGCGGTCGGCCGTTTCGTGCCGACTGCGGATAAGAAAACCATCACCGTGGAGTATGTGCGTGATGGCAAAGCTGCGAACGCGGAGATTCCGGCGTTCACACGAGCGACACGCACGATCGGAAGCTATCCCGACGGCAACTATCCGTACCTCGTGTACGGGCCGCTCGTCTTCAGTCCGCTGCACTGGGATCTCTTGCGTATGACCGGTGGTTGGATGATGTACAGCGAAGGCCCAGTTTCTTCTGCGGTCACCGACGAGCGTCCGAGCATTGGGCGACAGGTCGTGACGGTTGCGTCGCCGCTACTTTCGCACGCGGTCGGTCGTGGATACGAAGTGACCCCAGGCCAATCTGTGAAGAGCGTCAACGGGAAGACCTTCGCGAATTTCGCGGAGTTCGTGCAGCTTCTGAATGATCTCAAGGACGAGTATGTCGTGTTTGAATTCAACGAGCGCGGCATTGAGCGGCTCGTCTTCAAGCGCGCGGAGATCGAAGCGGCGACCGAGAAGATCATGGATTCGAACGGCATTCGTCGTCCATGCTCGAAGGATGTGCAGGCGATTTGGACGAAAGACTGAGCGACGTGATTTGAGCGCTCGCGACTAGCGGCGGGGCGGCTTCGCCGCGTCCGCCGCTCTCGCTCGCTTTGTCGTTGGCCACGCCAGAGGGAGCCGCCGCTCTCGCTCGCTTTGTCGTTGGCCACGCCGTCACTTCCGCGTCTGCATCTTCGTGTCTGGGCGCTATCCTCTCGCCCCGTGCTTCCACAGAACAATGTTCTTCACAGCGTGATGGATTTGTCCGACCGCATCGCGGCTCGCGAGGCCGACTGGCGCGCAGGCGCGGTTGTCTATCAAGTCTTCGTCGATCGATTCGCACCAAGTGCGGATCTCGACGCGAAGCGCGCGCACTACGCATCGCCGAAAACCTTGCGACATTGGCACGAAACGCCTGCGAAAGGCCACTTTGTTGAAGAGGCTGGCGTCTGGAGCCACGAGATTGATTTCTGGGGCGGCGACCTCGCAAGCGTTCGCTCGCGACTTGATCACCTCGGAGCAATCTCGGCCGATGTCCTGTACCTGAACCCGATCCACCTCGCGTACACCAATCACAAGTACGACAGCGCCGACTACCTCGCCGTGAGCCCCGAGTACGGCTCGCGCGCCGACCTGCGCATGCTGGTCGGCGACGCGCACGCGCGCGGCCTGAAGGTCGTGCTTGACGGCGTCTTCAATCATGTTGGCCGCCGTCACCGCCTCTTTGAAGAAGCGATGCGCGACGCGCACAGCCCGTATCGCTCGTGGTTCTTCATCGGGAGCGAGTATCCAAACGGATACCGCGGTTGGGCCGATGTGGCGAACTTGCCCGATTTGCGCGTCGAACGCGAGGAGGTGCGCGAGCATCTCTGGCTTGCGACCGACAGCGTGGTGCGCTCATACTTGCGCGACGGTGTTGACGGTTGGCGCCTTGATGTCGCGAGCGATCTCGGGCCGCATTTCCTGCGCGAACTGACGCAAAGTGCGCATCGCGAGAAGCCAGGCTCGTGCGTCGTTGGCGAGATTTGGAACGCGCCGAGTGGTTGGGAGCGTTCGCTCGACGGCATTCTCAACATGAATGCGCGCATGATCGTGCTTGACTATTGCCGCGGTCGCGCCGACGCGAGCGTGACGGCCGAGCGTTTGCGCGACATGGTCGATGACGCGGGTATCGAGTTTGTCTTGCGCTGTTGGACCACGCTTGAGAATCACGATACCGAGCGGCTCGCGCATGTTGTGCCGGGCGAAGCCGAGCGTCGCATTGCGCATGTCTTGCAAGCGATGTTGCCAGGTTGTCCGAATCTCTACTACGGGCAGGAAGTTGGTACGCCGGGTGGTGCAGACCCCGAGAATCGCGCTCCGATGCGTTGGGATCTCGTGCGCGATGGGCACCACGAGTGGGAGTTCATGCGCGGGCTCTACAGCGCGCGGCGCTCGATGCGCGCAGCAGCGAAGGGCGATGTGATCTTCCTGCGCGGGCGCAAGTTGCTCGCGTTCCTGCGCACCACCGACCGCGCGCTCGAGAGCGTGCTGGTCGTTGCGAACATGGAAGATGTCGAGGTTGAGGAAACGCTTTCGATGCGCGATGGTCGCATCATGGCGGGCACGCACTTTCGTGACGCGCTCGCCTTCGATCGTCCCGACGCGTTCTCAACGCATGTCCACATGGGCTTCGCCACGCTGAAATTGCCGCCGAAATCGGTGCGTGTGATGAAGATCGTGCCGCCGACGCCTGGGCAGCATTCGCCGTACAAAAGAATGCGGTAGAGAGAATGAGGTAGAGAGAATGCGGTAGAGGCGGATGCGGTGAGTGAGAATGCGCGCCGCACACCAAAAACAACAGAGCGCGAACTGTGAAGTCCGCGCTCTGTGGACATCCCCGGAATGTGGGGGTGCTCGTAGAAAGTTCGTTGTGTTTTCAGCGACGACGACGACCAGCGAGGCCTGCAAGTCCGAGCAGGGCGATCGCGCCTGGTGCGGGGACGGCGCCGCCGATCACAGTGCCGCTCGAGTTCTGGTAGGTCACCGTGTCGCCGTTGGCCGAGTAGATCTCGGTCGTGGCCTCGTTCGCCGCGAGGTAGAGGAACGCCGGAAGCGGCGTGTTGTTGATCTGCGTGAAGTTCACCGTGAAGGTGGTGCTGTTCAGGTCGAAGCTGCCGGTCTGTCCGATGTTCGTGACAGCGTTTCCACTCGTGAAACCAAGCGAGCTCAGCGACTGCGTGAGTTCGAAGGTGAACGAGCCGACCGCGCTGGTGGCGACGATGTTGTTCCAGAGCGCAACCGAAGCAGCGGTGAGGCTGAGGTAGTTGCGCTGCGCGCCAGTCTTGTAGACCGGCGAGGTGTTGAACTGGAAGGCGCCGTTGCCAAGGTCGGCCGACCAGGTGCCGTTGCCCCATCCGCCGATGGTCGAGTCGACTTCGGACTCGCTGAGGATCGTGGCCGGGCTACCGAGGCTCATGGCGGAGGTCGAGCTCCCGCCGGCGTAGGTGTTGTTTATCTGCCATGCGGTGCCCGAGGCGTTCGTCACGGTACCGCCGGTTGTATAGCCAGCGCTCACGCTGCCGCCCGCCCAGATGTTGGTCAGGCCGCTCGCGTCTTGGTAGCGCGCGATGAAGGTGCTCACTTGGACGAAGCCCGCATCAGCGGTGCTCGAAATGAGTGCGGAGGTTGCGGCAAAGGTCGAGGCGACGAGGAAAGTGAAGTTCTTTATATCTGTGGAGTTGGGAGGGGAAAGCGTTGATTGGGAACCGCGCGGCACACCGCGCAGACTGTGGAACGACGACTGTTCGACCTGGTCCATTGGGGAAGCGCAAAGCGCGGCGCGGGTTGGTCACGCATTCCGAGTGATTTCCGAAATTCGTTCAGGCGGGCGCATGGACTACCGCGACGAAGGTCCGCGTTCGCCATACTGCGGGCCTCATGCCGTCTGCTCCAAACACGCCGGTTTCGACCACGCATCCCGCCACGCATCCCGCCACGCATCCCACGACAACACTCGAACTTGCAACGCGCGCCGACGGCGTCGCTGCCACCGTGTCGCGCGAACTTGCGCGCACGCAGGGTTTGCTGCGCCTCGCGCCGTGCTGGGTGCCGCGATCGTTCTTGCAGCCGGGGCTGCGCATCAAGTTGCACCCCGACGACACCTACGCGTTCGGCCTTCATCGCGGCGGCATCGACGAGCGTTGGTTCAGTTCGACCACCGAAGCGGCGAACGACAACCGCACGCCTGATGAAGGACTTTCGTATTGCGTCGTTGGACGCGAACGCTTCACCTTGAAGCAGGCCGTCGCTGAATCCGGCGCCGAACTCATCGGCGAGCGTCTGTGGAAGCGCTACGGCAAGTGGCCCGTGTACGCGAAGTTCTTCGACAACATGGGGCCGATTCCGCACCACATGCATCAAGACGATGCACAGGCCGCGCTTGTCGGACAGGAGGGGAAGCCTGAGGCGTACTACTTCCCGCCGCAACACAATCCGGTCGGCAACAACTTCCCGCACACCTTCATGGGTCTCGTGCCGGGCACGACGAAGAAGGATGTGCGCCGCTGCCTTGAGCAGTGGAACGCGGGCGACAACGGTATTCTCGACATCTCGCAGGCGTATCGCTTGAAGGTCGGCACAGGCTGGATCATGGAGCCGCGCGTGCTGCACGCGCCGGGATCCTTCTGCACCTACGAGCCGCAGTGGGGAAGCGATGTCTTCGCGATGTACCAGTCGCTTGTCGAAGGCCGCATGGTGCCGTGGGAGCTTCTCGTCAAGGACATGCCGAAGGAGAAGCACCGCGACCTCGACTTCATCGTCGAGCAGCTCGACTGGGAGAAGAATGTCGACCCGAACTTCAAGGCGAACCGCTATCTCGAGCCGGTGACCGCGGCCGCGGGTGCGGGTTGGCACGACCGCTGGATCATCTACGGCAAGATGAATGGCTTCGAATACTTCACCGCGAAGGAACTCACGGTCGAGCCCGGCGCGACGGCGACGGTGGTCGACAACGGCGCGTACGGCCTGACCTGCGTGCAGGGCACGGGCACGATCAACGGCGAGCTCTTGTCGAGCCCGCGGCTGATTCGTTTCCGCGAACTGACCAACGACGAGTACTTCTGCACGGAAGCGGGCGCGAAGCGCGGCGTGACCTTCACGAATACTTCGACGACGGAGCCGCTCGTCTGTTTGCGGTACTTTGGCCCTGAAGTGAACCCGCATGCACCCAAGGTTGGCGCGCATTGCGCGTGATGGGAACGCGTGCCGCGCAGTTGGCGGGTAGTTCCCCGCGAGGTGCCTGGCACCGAGCGACCGCCCGCAACCCGCGCGCGATCCGGAGTTTGCGCGATCCTCCGCGGTGCCTGGCACGTGCCGGGTAGACGCGGGGTTGCTGGCCGGCACGGTTCTCAAAGCAACACCGTGCCGGGTAGCGTGCGGGCTGGTGCCGCGCATGTGCCGTGCACGAGCCAGTACCTTGCTACCCGAGGAGCCGGACGAGTTTGCACTGAGACATCAGGTGCCAGCCAAGTACCCGCCACTCGCGCGGTCTTCTCGCGGCACGGTTCGCACAGCAAGGTTCTCAAAAGGAAACACAATGAAACTGCACAACGCCATGTGGCCTGGACTCGTTGGCAAAGAGCCCGGCACCGATCATCCGCCGATCTCACTCGACCGCATGCTCGAACTCACCGCGAAGGCGTCGGTCGATGGGCAGAAGTTCGACGGCGTCGATCTCTTCCTCTTTCACCCGCACACCGATCCCGATGCAAGCGAGTCGGACCTTCGCAAGATGGCCGACAAGATCGCAGCGAAGAATCTCGCGGTCGGTTCGCTTGTTGCGCCCGTGTGGCCAGGCACCGTTGGCGACAGTGCGATGGGTTCGATTGAACAGCGCGCGAAGTTCATCGACGCCGTGCGCAAGGCTTGCCGCGTTGCGCGCATCTTGAATGAGCACGGCGTGCGCAAGTACGGCGTGATTCGCATCGACAGCGCGACGGGCACGAAAGCCGCCGCGAAGAACGAGAAAGCGGCGATCAAAGCGATTGCAGCGACCTTCCGCGAGGCGGGGATGGTTGCGGCTGGTCACGGTGAGCGACTCGCCGCAGAGGGCGAGGTCTGCTGGGCGGGCATGCACTCGTGGAAGGCGATGGTGTCGCTCCTTGAAGCGGTCGACCTGCCGGGAACCGTGGGTTTCCAAGCCGATCTTGCGCACACTTATCTCTACATGCTGGGCGTGAACTCGCCGAAGACCGCGCTCTTGAAGACGAGGATCTTGAAGAAGGGCAAGGGCGGCAAGTACTCGCAGAAGGATTTCGACAAGGCGTATGGCAAGCTCACCGACGCGCTGCGCCCATGGACGATCGACTTTCATGTTGCGCAGAACGACGGCACCGTGCACGGCACCGGTTCGCACGACAAAACGGGGCGTCACTGCCCGGCCGACGATCCGAACGGCAAACTCGACATCGCTGCGTGCTCGAAGCGTTGGCTTGAAGGTGCAGCGGGCCGCGGTATCAAGCACATCTGTTGGGACGGCTGCATGTTCCCGAATGCCGTACTTGAGAAGCAAGAGACTTGGAACACAGTGTTGCGCGCAATGATTTCGGTAAAGAACGCGATCGCCTGAACGGCGGGGGCACGATCAGTCATGGCAATGAAGAACACGAATACGGCGAAGAGCGCGACAGTTTCAAAGAGCGCGACGACCGCAAACGCGAAGACCGCAAAGACCGCAAAGTCGACGGCTTCATCCGACTCCATCGCGATCTCAACCACCGAGCCTGCACCCGCACCTGCGCGCGAGCTGCGCATCGGCCTCATCGGCTACGGCTTCATGGGCCGCGCGCACGCGAACGCCATTCGCCAAGTGCCGCACTTCTTCAAGACTTCGCGCAAGCCCGTGCTGCAAGCGGTCTGCGGTCGCGACGAAGCGAAGGTGCGCGAATTTGCCGCCGCGTGGGACGCGCGTTCGATCG
The DNA here is from genome assembly GCA_030054275.1 of Limnohabitans sp. Lineage (GTDB taxonomy): Bacteria > Planctomycetota > Phycisphaerae > Phycisphaerales > SM1A02 > QWPT01. The sequence continues at coordinate 22,029 of JASGCF010000002.1, forward strand.
AAACCGATTGGAAGAAGCTCGTTGCGCGCGACGACATCGACGCGGTCGACATCTGCACGCCCAACGACTCGCACATGGAGATCGCGCTTGCCTGCATCAAGCACGGCAAAATGATCCTCTGCGAGAAGCCACTTGCGCTCGACGGGAAGCAGGGCGAGGCGATGGTGAAAGCGGTTGAGAAAGCGAAGTTGCCAAACCTCGTTTGGTACAACTATCGCTTCCTTCCGGCAGTGACGCTGGCGAAGAACATCGTTGACGCCGGTGAACTCGGGCAAGTCTTCCATTACCGCGCGAACTTCCTGCAAGATTGGACGATTTCGGCGGATCTTCCGCAAGGCGGCACGGGTCTTTGGCGACTCGACGCGAAGGTCGCGGGCTCGGGCGTCACGGGCGACCTTCTCGCCCACTGCATCGACACGGCGCGCTGGATCAACGGCGACATCGTCGCGGTGAGCGCGATGACCGAGACCTTCATCAAGGAGCGCGTCCACACGGCAACTGGCAAGAAGCAGCCTGTGAAGATCGACGACGCGTGCGCGTTCCTTGCGCGTTTTGAGAACGGCTCGATGGCGGTGTTCGAGTCGACTCGCTACGCGCGCGGCCACAAAGCGCTCTACACCTTCGAGATCAACGGCGCCAACAAAAGCCTCGCTTGGGATTTGCACGATCTCAATCGGCTCTCGTACTTCGACCACGGCGTACCGAGCGACCGCCGCGGCTGGTCGAGCATCCACTGCACCGACGGCGACCACCCGTACGCGGGCAAGTGGTGGGTGCCGGGCCTTTGCCTCGGCTACGAGCAGTCATTCACACACGGGCTGTATGAGTTCATCACCACCCTCGACGCCCCGAAAGCCGAGAAGCGCTTCCCCGACTTCCGCCACGCGCTCGGCACGCAGTATGTCTGCGACGCCGTGCTGGCCGCTGCGCGCACGGGTAAGTGGACGAAGGTGAAGCAGGCGTAAGCGTTCTGTTTGTACGGAGCGCGCGGCGGGAATTCTCCCCGCCCGCACGACGCGCCATCTTCGCTATCTTCCCGCTCCCAAAATTGATCCCGCGTTCGCGGGAGTTCGTCCTCACAATCTGACACCCACCCCTTTCGGAGTCACCATGCAGAAGCTCGCTCGCAGCCTCGTTTCGTTCTCGCTCCTGACCGGTTCCATCGCCGGCACGCTCGCGCTCTCGGCGTGCAGCACCACGCCAGAAACCGCGACCGATCGCGCTGCGCTCGGCAACAAGACGAAGGCGTTCATTGAGAACGCGCGCTCGACGGATCCATCGCTCACGAAGTTCTTCGACAACTGCGTCGGCTACGCGGCGATTCCATCGATCGCGAAGGGCGGCTTCATCGTTGGTGGCGCATACGGCAAGGGCGAAGTGTTCGACAAGGGTGGCACACGCATCGGTTTCTGTGATGTGAGCCAAGGCTCGATCGGCGCACAGATTGGCGCGCAGACCTTCGGCGAAATCATCTTCTTCGAAACGAAGGAAGCATTCACTGCATTCAAGGGCGGCAAGTTCGCGCTCGCGGCACAAGCATCGGCTGTAGCGCTCCAAGCGGGTGCAGGTGCTGCTGCCAAGTACCAAGGTGGCGTTGCGATTTTCGTCCTGAACCCCGAGGGCTTGATGCTTGAGGCGTCGGTCGGCGGTCAGCAGTTCGGCTACCAGTCGAACGCGGATATCGAGTAACAAAAACGGTGCCTGACACGTGCCAGTCAGTGCCAGGCACTGCACGGCGCGTGTCAGGCACCGATTTTTCCTCACGCGCCCCAGTTCGCAAGCAGTGCCGCGAGGTCTTGCGGACCGACGAAGCCGTCGCGGTCGATGTCGGCTGGATTGCCGGGCTGTGCCGATCCCCACGCAGAGAGCACCGTCGCCATATCTGTCGCATCAACCTTGGCGTCGCCGTTCAGGTCGCCGACGATCGCGGCAGTCGGCTCCTTGATCTCGCGCCATCCGTTGTGACCGTGGAAGCGCGAGTCGGCGTTTCCCGTGCTGCGCTCGACCACAAGTCCTCGTCCACCTTGCATGCCCGCGAACGGAACTTGCGCGGCGTCCACTTCCACAACTCCCTGCGGACCGTGCGCGAAGGCACGAACCTTGCCAGCCTCGACCACCAGCAGGCGATCGAGATCATCGATGCTCAAGGCCTGCAGCGACTGGATCGGTAGTTGTAGGTTGAAGAAGTTGCCCTCAGGGAGCAACGCAGACACGAACGAGTTTCCCGGCTGTGCGAACCACAGCGTGTGCTTGGAGTCCTCAACCACGACCGTATTTGCGAGGCGCTGCGGATCAAGCGGGAGCGCTGCGGGAACCGAGCGAATCACCGGCCCGCCTTCCGGATCGTCGCCGATCGTTGCGATGGCGCGCAGATCAGTCGAGAACGCATGAACTGCGTGCACTCCGTCTCCGGCTTCCGCACCGCGTCCGGCGACCATCAGCGCAACATCGAAGGGCACTTCGCGTGACCAAGCAAGCGTCGGGGCGTTGTCATCTTCGGTGGGATTGCCAGCGTCGAGTCCGCCGATCGCGTGCAGCATGCGACCTGATCGAACCACCAATGTCCTGTCGCTTGCGAACACGATCTCGTCGATGCGCGGGAATTGCAGCCCACCGAGGTTCGCTGGCATCAATGCTGGTCCGTTCGGCCCTGCTGCGAGCACGAGGATCTGTGCAGCGCGACCAGGGTTCGCCAACGCGAAGGGGATGCCGCTCGGCGACACCGCGAGCCGCGCCGACTGTGCGATCGAAGGTGCGACCGGCACAAGTCGTTGCTCCGCACCGTTGATCGTCGCAGTCAGAATGCGCAGCGCCGCGCTGCCATCAGAAAACGCGCCCCATGAGTAGCAATGCGAGGGTCGAATCGAGATACGGAAATCGATGATGCGGAAGTCGTCGCTGCTTCCCCGCATGATTCGGCTCATGGACTGATTCGTGCCGAAGGTGCACGAGCCAGTCACCGTAGGAAACACACAAAGATCGTTGACCCATGGGCACGACCATGTATTGATCGTGAAGGCCGATTGATTCGAAGTGTCGCTGCTGTCGTCTGGGTCGCTCGCGCTGATCTGACGAGTTGAACCGGATCGCTTACCACCGACCAGCGTCATGAAGTGACCGCCGTCGCGCCAAATGACCGTCTCGCCGCAACTATTCGTGCCGAGATTCTCATACTTGCCGTAGGCGAGCATACTGATCGCCTGCTCATCGATTCCCGCGCGCAGCATCTCCTTGAGTGACACAGCGTTCCATGGAGTCCACGACTCCATTTCCGCAACAAAGCGTGTGCCGGCCTCAAGTGTCAGCGTGGTCACGACGCCGGTGTAGGCGAACGGACCAAATGTTCCGCCGGTACCGCTGGTGAACATGCGATCTCCAAGAAGATCGATGAAGTCGGTGCCCGCTTCGTAATTGGCTGCATCCTCCCAATCGGCTGCACCTGGCGCGACGCTCGCATATCCGTGGTTCGCGATGTAGGCGAACAGATTGGCTGCGGAAGTTGGCGCGCAGTACATGCCACCCGCATCGCCGTCTGAGTCCGCAGCAAGCCCGTCGCGACGCTGATCCAGATCGGGCATATGGCTGATGGCGAGTTCATAACTTGTGTCAGAAGTCCAGCGTCGCGTGGTGAAATCGGCGGAGAGCGTCGACGCGATGGTCGACGCAGCGAGTGCGGCGACGAGTGTCGTCGTGAGTGTGTTGGCGGGAGAAGTGATCGCGGAAGCGCGACGGGTCGAGATGCAGTTCTTCAGTTGCATGGTGGGCCTCCTCAGGCCGAAGTGGGGACGAGAGCGGCGTGGCTGACGCCTCCTCAGGCGACCATCCGCGTTCCTTCAGAATCACTCCGTACGGCGGGCGCAGATCTCTCCGGACTGGAAGAAACCCCGCCAGAAATTCTCGACGCACGCGCCATTGGCCCGCTCGAGCGATGAGCGGGCCCTATTTCGGGACCCTGTGCCTCTCTGAGGTCTTCGCGCACCGCGCGAACCAACGCTTGCCCTCGCGCCTCGAGCGTGCTTCATTGGAGATTTTTGGCTTTCATCCTGGGGATTTGCGGCCATGCTCTGTCACTTCAGTTGTGGGACCCGTATGGCTCGGCGCTGCCGTCGAGCGCTGCGTCTCGATTCTGCGCCCTTTGAGAGGAACTCTCCACCATGCGTTACCGTGCGCACTTTCTGCGTCTTTCGGCCGTCGTCACGATCGCTGTAAGCAGTTCCGCTGCTGTCCACGCCCAAACGCTCAACGACCTTTACCCCGAGCTCGCGACCCTCGTGGCAAGCGACGGCGCCATCGGCGACGACTTCGGCGATTCCGTCTCGTTGTCGGGCGACACGCTCGCGGTGGGAGTGCCGGACGACGCCGTGGGCGCGAATGTCAACCAAGGTAGCGTGCGAGTGTTCGTGCGGAACGGTACGACCTGGATCGCGCAGGCGACGCTGACGGCGTCCGACGGAGCAGTTGCGGACTTCTTCGGTTCCTCCGTCTCGCTGTCGGGCGACACGCTCGCGGTCGGCGTACCGTACGACGATGTGGGCGTAAATGGCGATCAGGGCAGCGTGCGCGTGTTTGTCCGGAGCGGCACGACCTGGACCGCGCAGGCGACGCTGACGGCGTCCGACGGAGTAAGCGGGGACTTCTTCGGTTCCTCTGTCTCACTGTTGAGCGAAACGCTGGCGGTGGGGGCGAAGTTCGACGACGTTGGCGCGAACAGCAGTCAGGGCAGCGTGCGCGTCTTTGTCCGGGGCGGCACGACTTGGACCGCGCAGGCGACGCTGTCGGCCTCCGACGGCGCACCTTTTGACTACTTCGGTTCGTCCGTCTCGCTGTCGGGCGACACGCTCGCGGTAGGGGTGCCGGAGGACGCCGTGGGCGCGAATGTCGACCAGGGCAGCGTGCGCGTGTTCGTGCGGAACGGCACGATCTGGACCGCGCAGGCGACGCTGACGGCCTCGGACGGTGCGGTGGGCGATGCGTTTGGTTCCTCGGTTTCTCTGTCTGGTGACACGCTCGCGGTGGGCGTGCCGGAGGACGCCGTGGGCGCGAATGTCGACCAGGGAAGCGTGCGCGTGTTTGTCCGGAGCGGCACGGTCTGGACGGCGCAGGCGACGCTGGTGGCGTCCGACGGAGCAGTTGCGGACTTGTTCGGTTCCTCCGTCTCGCTGTCGGGCGACACACTCGTGATAGGAGTGCCGTACGACGACGTTGGCGCGAACAGCGGCCAGGGCAGCGTGCGCGTATTCGTGCGCAACAGCACGACCTGGACCGCGCAGGCCACGCTGACGGCATTCGATGGAGCACCTTTGGACCTCGTCTCCTCCGTCTCGCTGTCGGGCGACATGCTCGCGGTAGGCGTGCCGCGCGATGACGTGGGCGTGAATGGCGATCAGGGCAGTGTGCGCGTGTTCGGCAACTACCGCGTCTTCAACGATACGACGAACGTCGGGTACCAGAGCCTCGTGGACGCGATCGCTGGATCGTTGGCCGGAGCCCGCCTCCTCTGCGGTGCCCCGGCGTTTGCCGAGGCGACCGGCATCGTCGACGCATCGCAGAAGCGCTTTGCCTTTGTCGCGCTCGAGCCGCTCGTCCTCGCCGAGAGCGCGCTCATGTCGGTCGCCACGAACACCGTCTTCGAGAAGTCGCCGAATGTCGCTGCGGGCGGCCTGACCATCGCAGGCAAGCTCATCGCGCCGAACGCCGGAAACCTCACCTTCGAGCAGTTCACGGTGGCGAACGAGGGGCAGTTCACGCAGCGCAACGCGAACGTCTTCGTCAACCAGACCTTCGGCACGACATCCGGCGGCGTCTGCTACCTCGAGGGTCCGGTGCTCGCCGAGGCGGTGACGACCGCGGTCGGCGCGCAGAACCGCGTGATGGGCGACACCAGCATCCTGTCCGACTACACCAACGCCGGCTCGACCATCATCCAGCGCGGCATCCTCTACATCTACGGCACGCTCACCAATACCGGCACGCTGACGGGCGAGGTGAACAACGGCTTCCTGCCGCCGGCTCCGGGCGACGGCTACTCGATCGGCGGCGACTACGCGCTGTCGGCGGACTCGTCGCTTGTGCTGCCCGACCCGGTCTGGTGGCTGCGCGTCGGCGGCGATCTCGACATCGCGATCAACAGCCCCACGCGCTTCGTGATGGACCAGGCCACGATCGAACTCACCGGCCTCGGCGACGAGCCGTCGCAGACGCTGGAAGTGTTCGCGCGTGATCTCGGCGCGGTCGACGCAGGCTTCGCGGCCTCGAACTACCTGCTTGGCGCGCTGCGCATCCGAGCGGGCGCCACGGTCGAGCTCGTCGACAACCACAACAACGCGATCACGAAGGGCAAGAAGCGGCCCAACGAAGCGATCTACACCAACGAGTTGTTCGTGCCTGCAGGCGCCACGCTCGTGACGAACGGCTACCGGATCTACACGCGCGCGGCGACGATCGCGGGCACAGTGTCTGATCCGGCGGATGTGATCGTGGTGCCTGACGCGCCGCCGTGCGCGGCGGATCTCTTCCCGAACGGCATCGTCGACGCAGCCGACCTCGGCATCATGTTGTCGATCTGGGGCCCGTGTACGGGCGCGTGCGTCGCGGATCTTGACGGCGACGGACAAGTCGGCGCGTCCGACCTCAGCACACTTCTTGCGGCATGGGGCCCGTGCGCGAATTGATCTTGCGCGCAACCTCGAACAATTCGCATGCACACATCCACACGATGAGAGGTTGAAGCCTGCTGTCGCGCGTGTTGTGACGCTTTTGTGACACTTGTTCGACACTGAGGTGCGCTGTCAGTCAAGCAAGGCTGTTACACCGCAATCACGCCGCGTCGACGAGGCTTTGAGAACACGTCGACGAGGTTTTCAGAGCGCGCCGACAAGGCTCCGCGACACAGCTTCTGCCACCTTGATGCCGTCAATCGATGCCGACAGGATGCCGCCCGCGTAACCCGCGCCTTCGCCGGTCGGGTAGAGGCCAATCGTGTTGAGGCTTTGCATGTCGCCTGAAGTTGGATCGCTGTCCTTCGCGTCGTCGCGCGTGATGCGGATCGGCGACGAGGTGCGCGTTTCGACACCGGTCAACACCGCGTCGGCGAGGTCGTAGCCCTTGATCTCGCGCGCGAACGCCGGAATCGCCTCGCGAATCGCCGTAATCGCGTACTCCGGCAGCGCCGTCGCGAGGTCCGTGAGATGCACCCCCGGCGTATACGAGGGCAACACCGCGCCAAACTTGGTCGACGGGCGACCCTTGAGGAAGTCACCCACGAGTTGCCCGGGGGCTTCGTAGGTGCGCCCGCCGAGTTCGTACGCGCGCGACTCCCAAAAGCGCTGGAACTCGATACCTGCGAGCGGTCCGCCGGGATAGTCGGCTTCCGGCGTGATACCCACCACGATGCCCGCGTTCGCGTTGCGCTCCGCGCGCGAGTACTGGCTCATGCCGTTGGTCACGACGCGACCAACTTCACTCGTCGCAGCGACGACCGTACCGCCCGGACACATGCAGAAGCTGTACACCGAGCGGCCGTTCTTCGCGTGGTGCACAAGCCGATAGTCGGCAGCGCCG
>JASGCF010000203.1 GCA_030054275.1 Limnohabitans sp.
GCGTGCTGCGCTTTGATCCCGCTAGGGACGCGCGTAGATCGAGTTCAAACTCACGCTCGGTTCGTGGGCGCGCGAAGCGCTTGGGAGAGACGGCAACATCATGCAGAACCAACGCGTTGCGCGCGACGGTGAAGTGCATGTGACCGTCGCGGCGTTTCGCGAGGATCGTGCAGAGGAGGCGCGAGCGAACCCTTCAGGCGGTGGCGTACTCGGGAGCATCGTCCGTTGGGACAGTGTTTCCTCGAAGCACCTTGCGCGTTCGCGCACGGTGGAAGTGTGGCTTCCGCCAGACTACGACGCGAACGACGCGGTTCGGCATCCAGTGATCTACGCGCACGACGGGCAGAACATGTTCGATCCGCGGCTTGCTGCCTTCGGTGTTGATTGGGGTCTCGATGAAGCGATTGTCGCGCGTGATGCGACGGCATCGGACGCGGGAATGAATCCTCTTCCCATCGTCGTTGCCATTTGGAACACCGCAGATCGTCGCCGTGAATACAACCCGTGGGACTTGGGCGACGCCTACGCGCGCTTTCTCGTGGAGGAATTGAAGCCACGCGTCGATGCCGAGTTCCGCACGCGCACCGACGCCGCGACCACGATGACGCTCGGGTCCTCGATGGGCGGGTTGATTTCGTTTCATCTCTGCCGCACACGGCCTGACATCTTCGGGCTTGGTGCGTGTGTGTCGACGCATGTGCCGTTTCATGCGGGCAATCTTGCACGCGCGCAAGGGCGGGAGCCAGAGTCTGGCGTCGACGAGACGCCGCTGATCTTGCGCGACATCGCAACAGGTCTCACATTTCCGAAGGGGCCGCGATTGTGGTTCGACTACGGCACGGTTGGGCTCGACGCCGCCTACGAGCCAGTGCAACGCGAGGTCGATGCGTGGCTCGTCGCACAAGGGCTCGTCGAGGGCGTCGACTTCATCTCGCGTCGCTACGACGGCGCCGATCACAGCGAGCGTGCGTGGCGAGCGCGGGTTGGAGATGCGCTTGCGTTTCTGTATGGGTCGTCGGCGAAGGTCGGCCCCGCCGCAAATCCATCGCTCGACGCAGCAGCAGCACACAAGACTGGCCGCGTTCCTCAGACCGCCGAAACGCCGTGAAAGCGCGGGGAATCCCGCGTGTCGCGCGCCGCCCGACTTTTCGTACACTGAACCTCCCCGCATCGCGGGAGATCGCATTTTTGAAAGAGGTCAGAGACGATGTCTGCACACCCAACGATCATCTACACGCACACCGACGAGGCGCCGATGCTGGCGACATACTCGTTCCTGCCCATGATCCGCATGTTCGCGAAGCCCGCGGGGCTCGCGGTTGAAACGCGCGACATCTCGCTCTCTGGCCGCATCATCGCGGCGTTCCCCGAACGCCTGAAGCCCGAGCAGCGCATCGGCGACCACCTTGCTGAACTCGGCGCGCTCTGCCTCAAGCCGGAGGCGAACATCATCAAACTTCCGAACATCTCGGCTTCGGTGCCGCAGATGAAGGCCGCGATCAAGGAACTCCAGTCGCAGGGCTACGACCTGCCCGACTTCGTCGATGAGCCGAAGACCGATGTGGAGAAGGACGCGCGCGCCCGCTACGCGAAGGTGATGGGAAGCGCCGTGAACCCCGTGATTCGCGAGGGCAACTCGGATCGTCGCTCGACGAAGTCGGTGAAGGATTACGCGCGCGCGAACCCGCACAAGATGGGCGCGTGGGCGTCTGATTCGAAGGCCTCCGTCGCGTCGATGACCGGCGGCGACTTCTTCGGAAACGAGCAGTCGGTCACGATTCCGGCGGCGACAACCGCGAAGATCGAGTTCGTCGGCGCTGATGGCACGACGACCGTTCTCAAGGATGGCCTCAAACTCTCGGCGGGCGAAATCCTCGACGCGACTTTCCTGTCGAAGAAGGCGCTTGTCGCGTTCCTCGAGTCGACCGTCGCCGACGCGAAGGCGAAGGGTGTGCTCTGGTCGCTGCACCTGAAGGCCACGATGATGAAGGTCTCCGACCCGATCATCTTCGGCCACGCGGTGAAGGCGTTCTTCAAGCCGGTCTTTGAAAAGCACGGCCCGGCGCTCGCAAAGGTCGGCGTCGACGTGAACAACGGCTTCGGCGACCTCGTCGCGAAGATCGCGGCGCTCCCCGAGGGCGAGCGCAGCGCGATCGAGGCGGATATCAAGGCCGCGCTTGCGAACGGCCCCGCGATTGCGATGGTCGATTCCGACAAGGGCATCACGAATCTGCATGTCCCGAGCGATGTCATCGTCGACGCATCGATGCCCGCGATGATCCGCGAGGGTGGCAAGATGTGGAACGCCGCCGGCAAGACGCAGGATGCGATGGCGGTCATTCCTGATCGCTCGTACGCGGGCATCTACCAAGCCGTCGTCGATTTCTGCCGTGCGAACGGCGCGTTCGATCCGAAGACGATGGGCTCGGTGCCGAATGTGGGCCTGATGGCGCAAAAGGCCGAGGAGTACGGCTCGCACGACAAGACCTTCGAGATCAAGGGCGAGGCCAAGACCTCCGGAACCATGCGCGTCGTCGACGCGTCGGGCGCGGTGCTTCTCCAGCACACGGTCGAAGCAGGCGACATTTGGCGCGCGTGCCAGACGAAGGATCCGGCGATCAAGGACTGGGTCAAACTCGCGGTAACGCGCGCGCGTCTCTCGAAGACGCCTGCGTGCTTCTGGCTTGATGAAAAGCGTCCGCACGACCGCGAGCTTCTCAAGAAGGTGCACGCGTACTTGAAGGACCATGATGTCACGGGCCTTGAGATTTCGATCAAGGAGCCAGCGGCAGCGTGCCGCTTCTCGTGCGAGCGAATGAAGCAGGGCCTCGACACGATCTCAGTCACGGGCAATGTGCTGCGCGACTACCTCACCGATCTCTTCCCGATTCTCGAACTCGGAACGAGCGCGAAGATGCTCTCGATCGTGCCTCTCATGCAGGGCGGCGGGCTCTTCGAAACGGGTGCGGGCGGCAGCGCTCCGAAGCATGTGCAGCAGTATGTGCAAGAGAACTCGCTGCGCTGGGATTCGCTTGGCGAGTTCCAAGCGCTGGGCGCGAGTTTCGAGCACATCGCTTCGACGACTGGCCACGCGAAGGCGCAGGTGCTTGCCGAGACGATCGACGAAGCGATTGGTCTCTATCTCGCGAACAACAAGGGCCCCGTGCGCAAAGTCGGCGACCTCGACAATCGCGGTAGCCACTTCTACTTGTCGCTCTACTGGGCGCAGGCGCTCGCGAAGCAGTCGAAGGATGCGGCGCTTGCCGCGTACTTCGCGCCGATCGCGGCCGAGATGACTTCGGGCGAAGGACGAATCGTCGGTGAACTCAACGGTGCGCAAGGGAAGACCGTCGATATCGGCGGCTACTACCACCCGTGCGAGAAGAAGACTGCGACGGCGATGCGTCCGAGTGCGACCTTGAACGCGATCGTCGACAACGCCGGACGAGCCGTTGCGATGGCGTGAGACGCGCTTTCGATCCGAAGCCACACTTGAAAAAGACAGCGGGCCTGCCGATTGGCAGGCCCGTCTGTTTGCATCCATCCTCGCCACCCATTCGCAATGCTCCATGATGTCGCAGTGCTTGCGGGTGTCGGATGTCAGCGCGGAAGCGGCTCAATTCTTCGCGCTGTTCGTGTCGACCGACACCTGTGCTTTGTTCGCTGGCGTCGGAAGAATGACCGTATCAACGACATGAATCACGCCATTGGCAGCTTCGATGTCTGTGGCAACGACGGTCGCTGTGCCGAGCATGACCTTGCCATCCTTGACGGTGACCTTGATTGGGGTCTTGAGGACCGTCGGAACCTCGCTCATCGTGACCACTTGGTCCGCGTACGCAGCCGTTGGCACGACATGGTAAGACAAGATGTCGACAAGTTGCTTCTTGTTTTCTGGCTTGAGCAGCATCTCAAGAGTGCCCGCGGGAAGCTTCGCAAACGCTGCATCGGTTGGCGCGAGCACGGTGAACGGACCCTTGCCGGAGAGCGTCTCGACGAGGCCGGCGGCCTTGACCGCGGCGACGAGCGTATTGAACGAGCCGTTCGCAGCAGCGATCTCGACGATCGTCTTGTCGGACGGAAGGATGACGGAGTCGATCACATGGATGACGCCGTTCGTGCAGGCGATGTCGGTCTTGACGACGTTCGCGCCGTCGACCATGACCTTCGCGCCATCAACCTTGATGTCGACGCGTTGGCCCTGCGCGGTGCCTGCGTTCTTCAACTTGACGACGTCGGCGGCCATGACGCTGCCCGGGACGACGTGATAGGTGAGGATCGCGGCGAGTTTCGCCTTGTTTTCCGGCTTCAGGAGCATCTCAAGCGTGCCAGCCGGGAGCTTCGCAAACGCCTCATCGGTCGGCGCGAACACGGTGAACGGACCCTTGCCCGAGAGCGTCTCGACGAGGCCGGCGGCTTGGACGGCGGCGACGAGCGTCTTGAACGAGCCCGCTGCGACGGCGGTGTCGACGATGGTGCCAGTTGCGGCCGAGGCAGTGGTCGTGCTCTGGGTAGTGCTCTGGGTGGGGGTCGGCTTGGTTGCGGTGGTCTGGGTCGGCGGTGCGATGCCGAGGCCGGCGGTGAGAGCGAGGGCGAGCGAGGTGGTCAGCATGGGTGTCCTTCTGAAAGATGCTTCGGAAAAATATCGCGATCGTTGGCGCCTTCACGGCCCGCAATGTGCGAGCGACATCAGCGACGCACAAAGCGTCTTGCCACCACCGGAACCATCCGTTGGAGTGCGGGCGACGAAGGTGGGCATAGTTCGCAACAACTGCGTTTGCCGGATTCAATGCGCACGCGAATCCCTCACCGATCGAAGTGTTGCGCGCGCACAGAAGAGCGCGGTCATTCCCCGATCAGGCGGTCGATCGCGCTCCAGTACGCGGCGTCGGTTGAAAGGCCCGAGTTGTGGGAGCCGTCAAGTTCGACCAGAACGGCACAAGGCTGCAACGCCCCGAGCGCGCGCGCGTGCGCGATTGGAACAACCTCGTCCTCGCGCGCGTGGAGCATGAGGATCGGGCACGCGAGGTCGGGTAGTACATGGTCGGTGCGAAACGGATTGCGCACGATGAACCCTGGTGCACCGTAGCCGGCGGCAAACGACGCGACGCTCGTAAAGGGCGACTCAAGGATGAGGGCGGCGACCGGAGTGGGAGTCCGCGCGTCGTCGTTGCGCTCTGCAATCCGCGCCGCGACCTGTGCGGCCACTCCCGTTCCGAGCGATCGTCCGTGCAGCACGATTGGTCGCGCGCGGTTTGCGGCCAGTTCCGCATCGAGATGCGCAAGCACATCGGCAACGATGCGCGTTTCACTTGGTGTTCCATGCGTGCGGCCGTAGCCGCGGTACTCGGGAAGCAGCATGTCGTAGCCGCGCTGCGTCCACTGTTCGGCCTCGTGAAGCGCATGATCGATGAGCTCGGCGTTGCCGTGCGTAAAGACAACGAGCCCGCGCGGCGTGCGGCCTGTCGGCAGCGCGCGCACGAGCCACGCCTCCGTTTCGACGCCGTCGTCTTGCGCAAGCCACCTCCGCACGATGCGCGGCTCGGCAGCGATCGCATCCTCGGTGAGTCCGATGCCCGCCACTTGCGGCAGGAAGAGCATGCGATCCTGCACGAACCAGAGGGCGACAAGCCAGACGATGTACACGACGAGCGTGACCCGCGCCACGCGGATCGCAGCCGAGATCACGCGCCTCTGCGGCGGCGACGCCGCGGCGGATCGGGCGGGAGACGAGCGCGCAGAAGTGGTCATGGTGCGGGATTTCGTCGGGGATTTCGTCGGGGATTTCGTCGGGGAGTTCGTCGGGGAGTTCGTCGGAGAAGGAGGCGTCGCGCGGACTGCGACGAGATGACCCGAGGTTTCATGACCCGAGGTTTCCCGGCTTCTCGAGCAGCGCGCGGATTGCCTCGACCGTCGCGCGCTGCAACGCGATGTCTCCCCGCAGACGGATCTCGGGAGTTTCGAACGCAACGGTTCCCGGTGTGTCCTTCAGCACGATCGTGACGCGCGCCGCTTTCGGCGAGGCGGCGACATCCGACCAGATGCGGCGCACGCGATCCGCGCGGATGAACCGGCTCTCGCGTCCTTCACGCACGGTGATGCCCAGCGGTCGAATCTCCCAGACCACGCGCTCGGGAGAGAGTTCAGCGGTGCTCCACCTTCGGAAGAGCGGACGGA
>JASGCF010000204.1 GCA_030054275.1 Limnohabitans sp.
CGTTCATGTCTTTCTGTGTTGTGTTTCTAGTCTGTCTGTGCGAATGCTCGTACATCGCGCGGAGTCGATGTGCTGTGTGTGGCGCGTAGGAGGAACAATGCAGGGAACAGCACGAACTGGTGAATGGAAGGATTCATGCATCGTCGCATGGAGCGATCACGCCGCGGATGGAACAGTTGATGCGGGAAATCCGGCTCTTTTTGAATGCGAAGATGCGCGTCGTTGGCGACGCATCGCGCGTTGGGCTGCGAGCCTTGCGCTGTCGGGCGCTGCGTGTGTAGGGATGGCTGCTGCAGCAAACGAGGTGGTGCGGCCTGTTCGGCAAGACGCGAAGACTTCTCAGCAGACTGAAACGCGCAACGCGGATCTTTCCATCTTGGATGAGGTCGAAAAATCGTGTTGGACCAATATCGCTTCGAAGCGTGTGTACTTCGCGCATCAGCATCGTGGAGAGGAATTGGTGCTTGGGCTTCAAGACATTTTGGCATCGCATCCTTCGATTGGATTGCATGTGCGAGCGCAGAGTTCGTTCACCGCTGGAGAACAGTTGTTTGCGAAGCCCGCCTTCGTTCATGGGCCGGCTGGAGCAGATGGCGAGCCCGAGCGCAAAATCGATCGGTTCGTTGCGTTTCTTCGCTCTGGTGAAGGTACGCATGTAGACCTCGCGGTGCTGGACTTCTCGATGAACGATTTCGATCGTTCGACAGATCCTGAAAAGTTGTTTGAGCATTATCAAAAAGCAATTGAGACATTGGAACGAGAACGGCCAACGCTACAGGTGTTCGCAGCGACGGTTCCGCTTGCGTGTCCAGAGCAGGGTGTTCGTGAACGCATGCGACGCATGATGGGTACCACTGGGAATATCGCGAATGCCGTGCGCGGGCGATTCAACGATTTGATCCGTGCTGAGTTCGGCAATGAGCGCACGATCGACTTCGCGCATGCCGAATCGGAGCGTCCAGATATGACCCATTGCAGTGTGATCGTTGGCGGTGTGCGGTGGCCGGCGCGTTGCACGGAGAGCGTTGTCGAGCATGAGAAGTCGACGAAGCTTGAGCGCAACAACAACAAACGCGAAGAAGACGATGCAGCGAAATCAAAGCGTACAACTGCGGAAACATCGCCACGACAAGGTCATGAGACTCTGACACGCGCTGCGCGGCAGGCGTTGGCACGCGAGATGTTGGTGGCGTTCGCTCGGACTTGCGAGGGCACTCCGGCGACAACATCTGCTGTCGGCACAGACTGAGTGGGCTTCGCGGCTCGCCGGGGCCGTCGTCAGATGGGCGGATTGGCCATGGAGGCTCGTCTACCCTCTGAGATCGACGGCTCCGGCGGGGTGGGGATCGCGAGGGATGAGGTTGGATGTTGCGCGAGACGGTTGTAGCGGTTGCACGGATTGCGCAGTCGGAGGAATGCCGCTTTCGCGATCGTGGTGCGCGAATCGATGAAGCGACTTGAGGGAATGGGTGCCTCACATCTTGCGCTTCGCTCGTCTCGAGTTATGTTCATGAACGAGCGCAGCATGTTCGGAGCCACACACACATTGCAATCTGCAAGAATTCACGCTGTCGTAAACGCCGGCGCGAATGTCGTGGCGAATGTCGTGGCGAGTATCGTTGCGAGCAACTTCGCGACAGCCTTCCGAAGGATCGCACTTGCGCTTGTGCTTTGGCTCGGAGTTGTTTCCGATGTGCGCGCAGCGGGCGGCGGCTCCGAGGATGAGGCGCCTGCGTTTCTCGCGGTTCCGAGGGTGGGAGTGCAATCCGCGGCACGCTTTCGTTTGCTCTTCGAGTCGGCGAGTACAGATGTCCTTCGTGTTGCAGTACTCGGTGACTCGCAGGAAACCTCTCCTGGCGGATTCGGTAGTCATTACCTTCCGCACTTAAACGCGCGATTTGCCAAGGTCTTTGGCCCCGCTGGCGAATCGCACCTGTTCACCAATGTCGGCATGCAAAGCACTCCAAATTGGCTTGCGACCGTTGGTACAAGCGCTGCGCGCGTCGAGACAACAGTCGCGCCAAACGCGGTTCTTCCTGGCGTCGTGGTGCATCGCTTGCTCGCAGATGACGGTGGCCCGCTCGGTGTGCAGCGCACCGTCTTTCTGCACGACGCCTCATTTGTCGCAAGTGAAGGCCTTGCACTTGGACCATGGTTCGATGCGGGTGGCCCCTTTGCTGCGGAAGTGCTTGCGATCGCGCGACCGATCTCAACCGCAGTCGCTTGGCGGAACGCTCCAACGATGGATGATTTGCCTGACAACGCGGCGCAGACGGTGCAAAGCGGTACGCTCGCAGTTCCGCAGAAAGCACGCGCCGGTTCGTGGCATTGGCTGTCGACGCCTGCGCTTGACTTTGCTGGGAAACGCCATGTGCAACTCTGCATCAGCGGAGCGTCTGCGAAGAACGGCACAGATATCGCTGGTGTGCGATTTCGCAGTCTTTCTGCGCATCGCGGCGTGGTGGTGCAGTCGTTCGCCCGCGGGGGTATGAAACTTGTGGATGTACTTGGAGAGCACGGAGCGAGTGGCGCGTTCTTGCGCGCGTTGGCTCCAAGCGTGGTTGTGTTGCACTACGGCGCGAATGATGCGGCGAGTGGAATCTCGATCGAGACATGGCGTTCACAGGTACTTTCAACCATCGCATGGTTGCGTACCGAGATGGGTGATCCGAACTTTCCGGTGATTTTGGCAAGCGATCTGCGCAGTGGTCCGGTCGTGACTTTCCCGATTCTTGATGCGATGCCAGGAGTTGCGTACGACATCGCGATGAGCGATCCGAATATTCTTGCGCTCAATTTGCCGCGCATTGTGGCAGAGGAGTACCACTGGATCGATCGGCGTCCGTACCTCTTTGATGCGGCCCACTATCGTCCACACGGGCAGCGATTGTTGGCGGAAGCGTTCGTTGGTGAACTTTGTAGAGCGCTTGCGATCGCGGATCCGGCGTGTACGCAGCCCATATGGTCGGACTGCGTTCGAAGCATCGGCTCGACCTGTGGCTATGGTGGGTGCGTGTTACTCACGGACATCGACGCAGCCGTCCTTGGAATTCCGTGGAATGGCGCGGGCACCGACTGCTCCGATGCCAACGGGGATGGATTCCCAGATCTTTGCCCACCTCCAGCATCACCCGATATCAACGGCGATGGCGTTGTTGACGCTGGAGACCTTTCGATCTTGCTCAGTGCATGGGGAACCAGTGCGGCCAATGCGGATCTTGATTACGACGGCATGGTTGGCGCGTCGGATCTTGCGATTCTCCTCAGTCGTTGGGGAGGTTAAGCCTCGCCGAACTCAAACGAGTCTCTGCTCGGTCGTGTCCGTTGCGGCGCGATGGCATGGCTTTCGCTACCCTGTGCGGATGAAGGACACCAATGTCGGACAACTTTGAAGCCCTTGGGTTCGGCCCAGAAATTCTTGCTGAACTTGCGGGCCTCGGATACGAGGAGCCAACGCCGATTCAGCGCGCTGCGGCAGGACCGCTTCTCGAAGGACGCGATCTCCTTGGGCAAGCAGCAACTGGTACGGGAAAGACGGCTGCATTCGCGTTGCCGCTTTTGCAGCGTGTTGCGGGCAAGACTCCAACTGCGAATCAGCCTCTTGTTCTTGTGCTGGTACCAACGCGCGAGTTGGCCATGCAGGTTTCGGAAGCATTTCACCGCTACGGCCGCGGGCTTGGAATCTCGGTGGCGCCAATTTACGGCGGTCAAGATTTCCGTCGTCAGATCATCGCGTTGCGCCGCGGTGTACATGTCGTGGTCGCAACACCTGGTCGCATTCTCGATCACATGCGCCGCGAGACGATTGACCTCGCAGGCGTGATGTCGGTTGTGCTCGATGAAGCCGACGAAATGCTCGACATGGGTTTCGCAGAAGATCTCGAACTCATCCTCGAAGCATTGCCGGAAACGCGCCAAACCGCGCTTTTCTCGGCGACACTTCCGCCGCGCATCGCGGGTATCGCCGAACGACATCTCCGTGAACCAGAGCGCGTACTTATTCCGCGCGATCCAGCGGCGTCTGGTACAGCGCCGAAGGTGCGCCAGATGTGCTACATCGTGCCGCGCGCACACAAGATCGCAGCACTTGGCCGTGTGCTTGATATCGAGGCTCCGACCCTTGCCATTATCTTCTGTCGCACGCGCATTGAAGTTGCGGAACTGGCAGAGCGTTTGGTTGGTCGTGGGTACTCGGTTGAAGCATTGCACGGCGGTATGACGCAGGCAGAGCGTGATCGGGTGATGAAGAAGGCGCGTGCGGCCACGGTTGATTTGCTGGTTGCAACGGATGTTGCAGCGCGCGGAATCGATATCGAACATATCTCGCATGTGGTCAATTTCGATGTGCCGAGTTCGCCTGAGGCCTACACCCATCGCATCGGACGCACAGGTCGTGCCGGCCGTGAAGGTGTTGCGATTACCCTCGCAGAACCGCGTGAGCATCGCTTGGTGCGCAACATTGAGTGGATCACGAAGTCAAAGATCGAGATCGGAGTTGTTCCGACGGTGCACGACATCAAGTCGCACAGACTTGACCTTACGAAGGGCGCGCTGCGTGAGGTTCTGGCGGAAGCTGCGGAGTCGCGCGAAGATGGCGCATCGGGCGAACTCGATGGATTCCGCACTGTGGTCGAGTCACTCGCGGGTGAGTTTGATCCAATGGATGTTGCCGCTGCTGCGGTGAAGTTGGCGCATGAAGCAAGTGCTGGAACAGCAGCCGAAGAAGACGAAGTGCACATTCCGTCCTATGAGAGTTTCGCGCGACCAAAGAATGCGCATGCAGGTGGTCGGCGATTCGATGATCGCGGTGATCGATCGGGCGCATATCGCGGTGGGTCGTTCGACAAGCGTGAGTCGCGTGAGCGGCCGATGGAAGAGCGGCCTGTGTACACGCGACCGGTTGAACCGCGAGGACCAGCGCGTGATGTGCCTCGCGATTTCTCGCATGGCGAGCGATCGCAGCATGATGGACGCGAGCCGCGCGGCAAGCGCGGAAGTGAGCGTCACGAGGCGGATCTTGTGCGTGTGTACATCGCGGCCGGTCGACGCATGGGTATGCGTCCTGCAGATCTCGTTGGCGCGATTGCGAATGAAGCGCGCGTCAATCCGCGTGGCATCGGTGCGATTGAAATCGCGGATGGATTCTCGATCGTTGAACTTCCCGAGCGCGATGCTGAACGGGTCATTGAAGCCTTGAAGGGCGCAACGCTGCGCGGACGCCGAGTCACGGTTCGCCGCGACGATGGGCGTCGGCGAGCGCGGTAAGTCGATTCGCGCGCCTCACACCCCGAGATTTCGTCGCTTCTCTGCGACGAACTTGAGGTGATGATCGACGTGGTTCGCGTAGATCTCGACGACTTGCAAGAGCGTCACTTTGCCGCGTTGGGTGTGAATGCCGGTTCGCGCGAACGCTTCGACGGGTAGCGTGCGTAGCCAACGCGCTGTAAAGCGACGATTGGCCTCAAAGGTGTCGAGCACTTCGGCGAGATTCGCGTGCGACGACGGAAGTTTCGCGATGAACGCGTTCTCGTCGTATGCAATGAGCAGCGGGTTATCTTCCGCGACGATGCGGCGCTTGCGGTGCGTCGAGGCGAGATCGCTGTCGAGGAGGTGGACCGCGTTCTCCATGATGCTCCACTCGCCAGGACCAATACGCGTGTTGAGTTGTGCGTCGGAGAGACCGGCGCAGGCTGCACGGAGTTTGGCAGCGCCTGATTCGTAAGAAGTGATGGCGGATGTGATGGCAGCTGCGATCGCAGGAGCGGGAGTGTTCGTGGTGGTCATGATGTTTGGAAAGGTAAGGAAAGGAAGGAGTGGCGCGGCCAGAGACTGTGGCCGCGAGTGTAGACGAGTACATTCCGACGATGGAATGGCGCTTTCACTTCTCCCGATGGGCATCGCATGTGGTCGGGTTTGCGATGATCGTGGCACTCAGTGCATGCGCTGCGACGGCGCGTCAGACGACGATCCGCGCCACCGTGCCCGAGGGGACGCCCGTCGTCTATGTCGCGGGCAGCGTGCCAGAACTCGGGTCGTGGGATCCCGGCAAGGTCGCGATGGAGGGCGACGGTCGCGATCGCGTGCTGCGCTTTGATCCCGCTAGGGACGCGCGAGAGATCGAGTTCAAACTCACGCTCGGTTCGTGGGCGCGCGAAGCGCTTGGGAGAG
>JASGCF010000205.1 GCA_030054275.1 Limnohabitans sp.
AACCCGACGTGATTCGATGTGAGTTGAGTTGATCTGGGTTGAGTTGATCTGGGTTGAGTTGATCTGGGTTGAAGTTCACAAACTGTTTCAAACAACCTCGGTCCGGATTTCCGGACCGAGGTTGTTTTTCGATTGCCCTGCGAGTGTGCGCAGGTTGTTGCATGTGTGAAGTTCGCAACGATTGTGCCAGTCGGGCTCATTCCCCCTTCTTCACAGGCCGATGCCTGCGATGAGGGAGGTTGCTGATGCGACTTGCTGGAACACTTGCTGGATTGGCGCTTGCATGCGGCGCTCTTGATTCAATGCGCTCTGCAAATGCCGCGTTCACCGGATTTGTTGGTGTGCCATCGCGTATCGAAGGCGTTGACGGCAACTATCGCGTCATGCTCGTTTACGCGACATTCAGCGCGAACACCGATCAAGTGCTCAACCTCTTTGATGCGAACATCTCGCTCACGGGAAGTGCATCGCCGCAGTTTCTTCAGGCGTCGGATGCAGATTCCGAGATCCCGCCTTCGTTCATTCCGATTGGCTTCAACCCACCAGGCGAAGCTTGGGATGTCGACTCGTACATCACCATCGGCGCGTTCCAAGGCAATCCGATCAACGGCACGGTGGCGGACCCCGACTTTGACGACACTGGCGCTGCAAGCGGCGCGGGAATCGCTGGGGGCGGTTGGTACAACCTGCCGCCGACCAACGGTCTCGGTGTTGCAGGCGCATCGCGTCGCGTACTTGTTGGCCATTTCTCAATCGCTGACGCGCAATTTTCGACCGATGCGAAACTACGCTTCGGCGCGACGATCGCATGCATGACGAACAATCAACTTGCCTTCGCGACGCAGTCGGTCGAAGTGCGATTTGCGCTACCCGAAGAACTCGGCGTGTTCGTGCAGGACGATCTCGACGGCGATTCCAAAAGTGACATCGTCTTCTATCAGCCAACGGGCAACCATTTGTTTGGCTGGTTGGTCGATGGATTCGCACTGAAGCAGTTCTCGCTCTTCTCTGCTGCAGGACCTGCAAACAGCGCGCTCCAAGGCGTTGGCGACATCGATGCCAACGGCAGAGCCGATGTCTTGTGGCGAAACCGCACGACAGGACGATTCTCAGTCGGCGTTCTCGACGGTCTGACCTATGTGCGCACCGATGAGTTCGGCCACAACCCTGGCAACGCGTGGAAGTGCATCGCATTCACCGACATCTCGGGCGACTTGAAGGCAGACATCGTGTTCTGCAACGAGGCCTCGGGACAGGTTGCTGTGTGGTTGTTGGACGGCCCATCGATCGCCAGCGGCGGTTACCTCGGAGCATTGCCAGGCGCGAAGCCGCTTGGAGTTGGCGATCTCGATGGTGACGGCAAACGCGATCTCTTGTGGCGCACCTCGAACGGCCAAATTTGGGGTTGGCTTCTCAACGGCGCGGCGACGCCTGTTGCGGCGCGCATCGGTACGAGTTCCATCGGAACCGATTGGAAGGTTCCCGTCATCGCAGACTTTGATGCGGATGGGAAGGACGATGTGATCTGGCGATCTTCGTCGTCCGGCATGGTGATCTGCTGGAAGATGCATGGGCTTGCCATGTCGAGTTTCGCAATCCTCAGTCAAGGCGTGCCCGTGGCGTGGAGCATCGAAACCGCGCCGGACATCGACGGCAACGGCCGACACGAGATCTTGTGGCGCAATCGTGCCACCGGACAAACCGCGCTGTGGCTGATGAACGACTGCACAAGCTACGGCGGCGGTTACTTCACCGCTGCAAGCGGCGCGTGGAGCGTGGCCACCGTCAGCGAGAATCTTGCGCGCTAGGGATTTCTTGCGTCGTCGTTGCTGCGCTTGCTGCACGGAATCGCCGAGATTGCGCGGATCTGTATGATGGCCGAGTGACAACAGCAGCAGTTCCACACACGATGAAGCCCCGCAATCCCCACTTCGACGATGACCTCGTTGTGTGGGATGACGCGTATTCCGGCCGCTATGAAGGCGTTGCCTACGACGAGCAGTTTGATGATCAATGGCGACTCTTCCTTGAAGGAAGGACAGGTTTTCACACCCACACGGGCGTCGAGACGACCGATGAATACATCGATGATCGCATCGCAGAACTCACCGGTGTGCGCGATTACTTGTGGCGCAAGCGATGGGGCGCGATGGCGCCGATGATGTGGGTGCTCACTGGGCGTTCGCGACGACAAGAACGACGGGGTGTTGGCGGCCGATTGATCCTCGAACCAAAGTTCCCAGTGCAGTATTTCGAGGGGAAACGCTGCCTCGACGCCGGATGCGGCGCGGGCCGCTGGACGAAGACTCTTGCGTCACTTGGCGCGAACATGAAGTCGCTGGATGTATCCAAGCACGGCCTCGAATCAACACGACGATTCAACACCGATGCCGAGAAACTCAGTCTGTTCGACATTCCTACGCGCCCAGACCTTCAAAGCGCCTTTGATTTCACCATTTGTTGGGGCGTGGTGATGTGTACACATGACCCTCGTCGCGCCTTTGAGGCTGTCGCGGGAACGGTGCGGCCGGGTGGCCAGTTGTATCTCTTCGTCTACGCGCCGACCTATCACGCGTCGGAGAAGATCGTGCGTTGGCGCAAGGAGTATCACGCGACTTGCCACACCTTCGAACAGAAACTCGATTTCGCGTATCGCATCTCTGATCGTCCTGAGAATTGCATCAACCAGTTGGACATGTTGAACACGCTGTACAACTGGACGATTCCTCTTGAAGTTGCTGAGAAGTGGTTCACCGACGCAGGATTCACAAAGCCGGTGCTGTTGAACGCAAAAGAGGTTCCAGCGTGCGGCCACCACTTGCTTGGCACCAAACTTGGCTGATCGAGAGATGCAACACACGCGCGCCGAGAGATCACGATGAAGGATGCATCACCGCAGGGTGCAGCAGCGATTTCGTTGCAAACCGAACACGCATTCGATGCGAGTTGCGCGCAACGACTTGAAGAGATCTTCGCGGTGTATGAGGCGCTTGGGTATCCACGCGCTGCCGTGACGCAGTGGTCGCTCCCCGCGCCGGATGTCCATGATTTGTGCCGTCTCGCGAGAGCCTCTGAAGCGACACGCATCCTTGAGGTAGGGTCGTTTGTTGGAACCGGCGCGTTTCTTCTCGCACATGCGGCCCCGGGCGCCACTGTGCACTCGGTGGATCCAAATCTGCCACTTGACATCGAGTTCACGGCGATGGGAGCTGCTTCCTATGGCGCAGATGTTCGACGAACGACGCTCGAAGTCGCGCGAGCGAGCGCAGAGCGACTTGGCCTTGGTGCGCGTGTGCAATTCCATGCTGGAGGGTTCGCCGTCGGCTCAACCTTTGCGTTGGATGAGCAGCCAGTACCGGTCATCGGCCCGCGACTGATCGAGGAACTCGGGCCGTTTGGGTTCATATTTGTGGACGGTCTGCACTTTGAAGAAGCAGTGATCGCCGATACGACGCTCGCGCTTCGTGCGATCGCGCCGCATGGCACCATCGCTCTGCACGATGCAATCGGCTATTGGGGTTCGCATGTGCGACGCGCAGTCCATCGCGTCCTTGAAAGCGATGAGACGCTTTCGTTCTGTCATGCGCCGTACGCTGCGCTCCATCGAGGCATCGGAACGCTGTCACGAAAAGCGCGTCGAGAGATCGCGTTCGATGAACGCGCACGCGCAACCTATGGCGACATCGCGTCACTTGGGAAGCATCTCGGTCGGCTCATGCGCACACTGTTTCCAACGGCGGATGCAGTCTTGCGGACCGAGAGTGAACTCGATCGCGCAGTGTGCGACACGATGCGCTCGTCGGCGTGGACGCGAGCGCAAAGCGGCGGCGCCTGCGCGATGGCGCTGACCGGAGTCGATGATCTCTCTCCAAGAGATCAAACCGCGGCCCTTTCGCGCATCACGGAGGGTGCTGACGCGGTGCTACTTGGAGGTTCGCCTCCGGGCGAAGATCGCGCGGCCGGCGCGTGGGCTCGACCACTCGCGAGTCGCGTAGAAGCGTTGGATCGACTTGGGTTTCGACTCTACGACCTTGTGTATCCATTCCTAGAGCCCTACACACACGCCTTTGGGTCGCGCGTTGCTGTACCGCGGAAGTCGAGTTTTTTGCTCGACACCATGATCGCAGTGCGAAAAGGTTCCGCGTTGGAAGTGTCGCTTGCGGCGCATGCGCCGCTTGATGCGCCACGCGCTCGCGCTCTCACGGATCTTCGTTTGCAGATTCTCTTCGGCGGACATCGATTGCGCGAAGTGGAATCGCAGTTGATGCACACACAAGAGCAACTTGTGCAATCGGGTCAGGCGCTTGCGCACTGGTCGCGTTGGCGTGTACACCTCGGACGCGCGCACTTCTGGGAGCGCCGTTCGTAACCCGCTCGACACGGCGTGCGCGAAGGTAGCAGGAAAGAAAATCATCGAAAAAGAAAGACGCCGAACGAAAGTTCGCTCGGCGTCTCATGAAAGGTCACACGATGAGGAATTGCTTCGCGTTTATGGCGAAATCACTGTCGCGCCAGTCGGAAGTGTTCGCACAAGCCCGCCCGACGCAAACGCCCGCTCATTGAGAATCCAACCATAGACATTGAGCCCGTTGATGTCCTTCCACAGAACATCAGAGGTACCGTCACCATCGATGTCGGCAACACCGACCACATCGACACTGAGGCCCGGGTTGTAACCAATCTGCCCACCCGAACCTGCTGCCAACATGGCACCGTCGAGGTACCAGCAGTACAGGTCGCCTGTGTTCTTGTTACGCAAGAAGAGGTCGGCTTTTCCATCGTCGTTGACATCGTACATGCCGCGGCCTTCCCACTCAGTTCCGAGGAGTGAGCCGCCTTGCACCGGTGTTGTCGACGAAAGCGCTGCGTTTTGGATGATCCACGCAGCGGTCACGCGTGAGGTTGTGTTGCGGAACAAGAGGTCGTCGTCGCCATCGTCGTCGATGTCACCGCAACCGAGGAACTGCGTTCCAACCGAGTTCCCAACGAGGCCGCCGCCGACCAACACACTTCCGGCGATACGCCACACATAGACCTTCTTATCGTTGTTGTCGATCCAGTAGATGTCGTCGTCGCCATCCGCATCTGCGTCGCCAATCGCAAGCACTTGAATGTTCGATGACAGCGGATAGCCGACTTCGCCAAAGCTTGCGATGGCAGTGCGATCCATCAGCCAGATGTAATTGGCTCCAGTGGTGTTGTTGCGCACCAAGAAGTCTGGCTGTCCGTCCGCGTCAAAGTCACCTTGTGCGACTGGAGTCCAGCCACTTGCAACTGCTGTATCTGTGGCGACGGTCGTCTCGACAGTCGTACCATTGAGATACGCGAAAGTGATCTTCCGTGTGGCAGGATTGAAGAAGGTGAGATCTGCGCGGCCGTCCCGATTTTGGTCGCCCTTGCGCTGCGTTTGGCACGAGTCTGGAATGCCATCACCGTCTTCGTCGGTCACATCACCCGATGCAACCTCGCAAAGATCCGCGATGTCGTTGCCGTTACAGTCGGTGACATCGGTCTTGTACTCAATATCGAAGTTGGCAAAGCTTCCGGGGCATTCTGCA
This sequence comes from Limnohabitans sp., assembly GCA_030054275.1. Classification (GTDB taxonomy): domain Bacteria; phylum Planctomycetota; class Phycisphaerae; order Phycisphaerales; family SM1A02; genus QWPT01. Next base: position 5,559 of record JASGCF010000205.1, read on the forward strand.
GCGCTCACGAACGGACTCGCGCGCAGTTCGATGAGTGCCGTGCCATCCTCATCGAGCAGCGCAACAAAGTCGGCAGGATCAAGCAGGATGCGCGCGCGCTGCGGGGTTGTGGCGCAGTCGATACCGCCAGCGTTGAAGATGAAGTCGATATCCGTATCGTTGATCGAGAGAATGAGGAACTCAAGCGTCGAACCCAAATCTGCCTTCACCTCGATATTGATTTCGACGGGGAGAAGCGGTGTTGGGCAGTCGAGCAGTTCGAGGCTGACGACGCTGTCGCGGTTGAACGGCGCAACTTCGTCTGCGAATTCACGCACGATGGCTACGGTGCACGCGTCAAGATTGCCATCGCCGGTGCAATCGAGGTCCGGATCATTGCGAATTTCAATTTCGTCAGGTACGCCGTTCTCATCGCAGTCAACTGGATCTGCGTTGATGGCGAGGGAGTGATTCGCGCCCGCCGCGATCGCGACTGAGTCCGCTGCATTTGGTGGAATGGTGGTCTGGTCGTCGTCGTTCAAGCCCCATCCGACCACGGTGCCGTCGGACTTCAGCGCAAGCGAGTGTGCTCCACCAGCCGCCACAGCGATGA
>JASGCF010000206.1 GCA_030054275.1 Limnohabitans sp.
CTTGTTGTGTGGGCCCCGAACTTACTTCTCCCCAACATTTTGGCTGGAAAGCGCATCGTTCCAGAGTTCGTGCCTTACGCGGGAAGCGCTCAACCGATCATTGCCGCTGCGCGTCAGATCCTCGAGGATGCAGCGATTCGCTGTCAGATGGAGGCGGAATTGTCCCGCATACATGCGCAATTCTTTGGTCGTGATCCAGCGATCATTTCAGCGGAAGTCGCTGCGGTTGCTGCGCGCGGCGAAAGTGTGACAAACGAGTTGCTTGATGAGGTTGTGCGCACAAACTACAACTGAGTTGGCGACATTGATCGTGATGAGTTCGATGTGCGGCTTGAGTCGCTTCTTGAGTCGCTTCTTGAGTCGCCTCTTGAATCGCATCCTCAGTCGCATCTTCAGTCAAACGCCCGATGGTGTGAAATCTGTGAAAGGAACATCATGCTCGAACAAACTTCATCTCACATGCTTTCTGACATTCCCATGCTCCTCATGCAGTCAGATTCCAGCGCGGTGGCGTTCGCCAAGTTCGTGCTGTTCTCCATCGTTGGGCTCATCGTTGCGCTGGTGTTGCTGTATCTCTTGATCACGCGCTGGGTCGTCAATGTTGGCTCGACTGAGATCGTGATCACCGAGCGTCGCTTCCGCGGTAAGCGCCTTCCGGCGGGTCGTGTGTTTGCCTCTGAGGGAGAGGTCGGCGTGCAAGCTGCGTATCTCGCGCCCGGACTTCACATCGTTCCATTTCCGTTTGTTCGAGTGGTGGCGCGCACGCCGTTTGTCACCATTGCGGCCGATGAACTCGGCGTGATCACGGCAACCGACGGCGAGCCGATGCCCTCGGGGCGTATTTACGCGGAAGATCGCGCCGGCACGGTGCACGACAACTTTCAAGATCCGGTCGCGTTCCTGCGCAGCGGAGGCATTCGCGGAAAGCAGTTGAGGTTTCTGACAAACGGAACCTTCAAGATCCATCCGTTGCTCTTCAAGGTTGAGAAAATCAAGAAGACCGTGATTCCGCAGGGCGCTATTGGCGTTGTGACGGCGGCGGACGGCATTCCGCTTGAGCAGGGTCAATTGCTCGGCAAGAGTGTGCAAGCACACGATTCGTTCCAGAAGGCCGAGATCTTTCTCACGCAAGGTGGGCAGAAAGGCCCGCAGATTCAGTTCCTTCGGCCTGGTACCTACAACATTTTCACCGACATGTTTGCCGTAGACCTACATCCAGCTGTCACGGTTCGAGACGATCAGGTCGGCATGGTGGAGGCGCGCGATGGTCGTCCAATGGCGCGCGAGGATGTCGTCGCACCAACGCCCGATGTGCAAACCCACAACAGTTTTCAGGACGGGCAAGCGTTCCTCGACAACGGCGGTTTTCGTGGCCCGCAGGAATCGGTGTTACGCCCCGGCACCTACTACATCAACCCGTATCTCTTCGCGGTCCTCAACGCACCTCTGACGGTCATTCGCCAAGGTGAGGTTGGGGTCTTGATTTCGAATATCGGCAAAGATCCAGCGGACATCTTGCCTGAGGATGCTGCTCCAGCTGCCGCGAGTCCGTTGCAACGCGGCGCAGAGGATCCAGAGGAGGCGCGCGTCGATAAGGGCGTGCGCACTCGGCATGTCGTGCCCGACGGATTCCGCGGCATTCAGCGCAATGTGCTCGGCCCAGGGAAGTACAACATCAATCCGCGCGCATTCACGGTGATCCCAATTCCGACCACGACGCGATCGGTCGAATGGGGCGGCGGGGATAACGCAGCGAATTTCGATCCGTTCCAAGTGGTGTCGCACGACGGCTTTGAAATGCGCGTTGAGGTGCGTTGTCAATATCGCATCCTGCCAGAGAACGCTCCGTATGTTGTACAGAAGTTAGGATCCATCGAAGATCTCGAAGCGAATGTGATTCACCCGCAAATCGACGGCATTTTCCGAGCACAAGTTTCGAAGTCGCCGGCGATTTCCTATCAACAAAATCGCGCCGAAGAGCAAACTGCAGCAGAACGGGCAGTGCGCGACGATCTTTCTCCGTACAAGGTGGAAGTGGTGTCGGTGATGATCACCAACATTCATCTTCCCGAGGCGCTCATGAAGACCACGCAGGAGAAGAATCTTGCCGAACAGCGCAAGTCGATGTTCGACGCGCAAGAGCAAGCCGAAAAGCGCCGTATTGAGTTTCAGAAGACAAAGTCACAGGCGGATCAACAGGACGCGCTGATCAAGGCGGAAGTCGGTATCGCAATCGCCAAACACGAAGCCTCGCAGGCCGAGGAGCGTGCCCGCGGCACCGCTGCGCAGATTCGCATTCAGGCCGAGGCGGAGGCGTCGCGCGACAAACAGATTGGTGATGCGGAAGCAGCGATCATTCGCGCGAAAGGTGAGGCGCAAGCAGAGGCGTATCGCAAGCAAGTCGAAGCATTGACCGCGCAGGGGGTCACGATGGTTGAGGTCACCAAGGCCATCGCGACTGCGGGCCTCAAGATCACGCCGGATGTTGTTGTTGGCGGAGCAGGCGGAGGCGAGAGCGGTGGGCTTGTGAACCTTCTCCTCGCGGACATGTTGCGAGAGCAGCGCATGCGGGTACATGTTGGGCAGGGTGGTGTCGCTTCAACCGCTGCGGTGGTGGCAGAGACAAGCGGTCAGTGACCGGTGAAGACGGCGGTCGAGCGCTCGCAGCCCGATTGGCTGCGTCGCCGCGCGCTTGATCGATCATGCCGATCCGAGTTGCAGGTCGGGGTGGACAGTCTGGCTGAGGTGTGGGCTCCACACTGGGCTTTCGTCTGGGCTTGGGTCTGGGCTTTCGTCTGGGCTTTCGTCTGGGCACACGGAATGGTGTAGAGCGTGGGGCGTCCTCTCAGATGCTTCACGCGGTTTCTTGTAAACTCCGACTCCCCGTTTCAATCCGACTGGACCAACGACCATGAAGAATCTTCTCGCTCGTGTCGCGCTCGCCCTCGCAGGCTCTGTCACTCCCGCTCTGTCGGCTGCAGACAGCGTCAAGATTGTTTCCAGCCTTCCGCGCACAGGCAGCGCCAATGCGCAGACCACTTCCATGGTGAACGGCATCAAGATGGCCATCGCGGAAGTTGGCGGAAAGATTGGCGACGCCACGATTCTCTACGAGGATTGGGATGATGCGAGCCCGCAGCGCGGCAACTGGGACCCAGCTGTCGAAGCGCAGAACGCGGACAAGGCCATCGCCGATGCGACCGTCGTCGCGTACATCGGAACTTACAACTCAGGTGCAGCCAAGATTTCGATGCCGAAGTTGAATACCGCCGGCATCGTGATGGTGAGCCCAGCGAACACCGCGTCGGGTCTGACAAAGGCCGGTCTTGGTGAAGCAAACGAGCCAGCTGTCTATCGCCCGACCGGCAAGATCAATTACTTCCGTGTGGTGCCGACCGACGATGTGCAGGGCGCGGTCGCAGCCGACTACGCGAAGGAAATTGGCATCAAGAAGGTCTTCATCCTGAACGACCGCGAGGTGTACGGGAAAGGCGTTGCAGGTGCCTTCGAGAATCGCGCGCGCGAGATTGGTCTTGAGATTGTCGGCACCGACGGTCTCGACGCGAAGTCTTCGAACTACAAGAGCCTTGTGACCAAGATCAAGCAGGCTGGTGCAGATCTCGTCTACTTCGGCGGTACGACCCAGACCAACGCAGGTCAGTTGGCGAAGGACATCGTTTCGGGTGGCCTGAAGGCGAAGTTGATCGTGCCAGACGGTTGCTACGAAAACGCATTCATTGAGGCCGCCGGTGCCAAGGCCCTCCAAGATCGTTGCTTCATCACCTTCGGCGGCGTTGATCCGAAACTCTTGAAGGGCAAGGGTGCGGAGTTCTACGAGAACTACAAGAAGGCCTACAAGGCAGATCCAGAGGGCTACGCCGTGTACGGTTACGAGTGCGCGAAGGCGATCCTCGCAGCGATGGATCGTGTCCAGAAGGCCGGTGGCAAAATCGACCGCGCAAGTGTGCTTGCCGAAGTCGGTAAGACGAAGGACTTCCAAGGTGCGCTTGGCACTTGGAGTTTCGACGAGAACGGCGACACGACCAATCGCATCTTCAGCGTTAATACGGTGAAAAACGGCGAATTCGCGACAGTGAAGGTTGTGCAGTGATCGCACGCGACGGGTGCGAGCGCATGGCTGCCATCGCCACGAGTTCTGAGGTTTTTCGCGGATGACCGAGACCGAAGTTTTCCTTCAGCAGGTCATCTACGGCCTCTCGAACGGCATGATCATTGCGCTTGTCGCGCTTGGTTACACGATGGTGTACGGCATCGTGGAGTTGATCAACTTCGCGCACGGTGATGTCTTTACGCTTGGCGGGTTTCTCGCACTCACAGTCGTTGGCGCGCTTGGCGCAGCAGCGATTCTTGATCCAAACACGCTCGGCGACAGTTCGCACTGGATGCTGTTGGTTGGGCTGGTGTTGACCGCGGGTGTCTTCTGCGGATTTCTCAATGTCGCGATCGACAAGGTTGTGTACAAACCGCTGCGTCGCGCACCGAAACTCACCCAACTTGTTGCCGCCATCGGCGTGAGTTTCATTCTGGTGAATCTGGCGCTCTTCTGGGGCGGCGCGCCAATGGAAGTTTTCGGCGGTGGGAACGCAGCCGCTGCGAGCAAAGATTTCCCCGAGATCCTCGAGGGTTCGAATCTGCTTGGCGAAGATTCGAATGTGGTCTTGCGGCTTGAGGATGTGGCGATTTTCGCCATCACCATTCCGCTGATGATCGGCTTGACGCTCTTTGTGAACCGCACGCGACTCGGTCGCGGTATGCGCGCTACAGCACAAAATCCAGTCGCCGCGCGTCTGATGGGTATCAACACCGATCGCGTCATCTCTGCCACCTTCTTGATCGGCGGATTTTTGGGCGGCGCAGCGAGTGTGATGTGGGCGATCTACAACAACACGATTTCGTTTCAGATGGGATTCCGCGCCGGAATGGACGCGTTCACCGCCGCAGTGCTTGGCGGGATCGGCAGTTTGCCAGGCGCGATGATCGGCGGTGTCCTCATTGGATTGATTCGTGCGATGAGCGATCAGTACATCGAGACACGCTGGACCAATGTGGTCGTCTTCGGTGTGCTCATTCTGATTCTTGTGTTCCGACCAAGCGGACTGCTTGGTCTCAAGCAGCGGGAGAAAGTCTGATGGCAGAACGCCGATTCAGTCTTTTCACCCGTGGTCAGTGTGTGGTGCTTGCGCTGCTTGCAGCAACGCCTATTTTGGACCTCGCTTTTCCGTCGATTCAATTGAGCGGTCCGATGCGCACGGTGGTGGTCTACGCGATTCTCGCGCTTGGACTCAACATCGTGGTGGGTTGGACAGGGCTCTTGAATCTGGGCATTGCAGCGTTCATGGCGATTGGCGCGTACGCCTTCGGCATTCTCACCGCGGAGGTGTATCCGTTCCAAGTGGGCTTCTGGTGGGCGCTTGGCTTGGCCGGTGCGATCGGAGCCTTCGCTGGGTGGCTTCTTGGAGCGCCAACGCTTCGATTGCGTGGTGATTACCTTGCGATCGTGACGCTCGGCTTCGGTGAAATCGTGCAGGATGGTCTTAAGAATCTGCAGACCATCACCAAGGGAACCGAAGGCATCAACCCGCTTCCGCAACCGACGATTCCGTTCGGTGGTTTCGCGACCACTTTGCTTGAGAAGGTTGGCGTCGTGTCTGCGTCGCTTCCTGAAGCGATCGCGGGCAGCACTGCCCCAACGCTCGCCGGTGCGCGCTGGTACGAGATTTCGAGTGAAACGCCTGCGCGTTGGTTTTACCTCTATCTCATCGTTTTGGCGCTTGTGATCTTTCTCTGTCGCAACTTGGAGTTCAGCCGACTGGGGCGTCAATGGTTTGCCGTGCGTGAGGATGAGCTTGCTGCGCGATGTATGGCGATTGAGCCTGACAAAGCCAAATTGAAGGCATTTGCAGCCGGAGCCGCACTGGCCGCGGTTGCCGGAGCGCTGTTTGCGAGTCACCTTGCATCCACGGGTGAACCTGCAAACTACGACTTCCAAGTTTCCATTCTTGCGCTGTGCATCGTGATCGTTGGTGGTATCGGTTCGATCACGGGTGTCGTGCTTGGCGCCATCGTGATGGTCGGCCTCAGCAATGTCGTGTTGCCTGCACTGACGCAGGCCATGCAGCGCGCGGG
>JASGCF010000207.1 GCA_030054275.1 Limnohabitans sp.
GTCGGAATGTGCCGTGATTTCGGGATACACCGTGGTCGACGCCGCAGGAAGCGCGCCCCCTACGCAAAGACTTAGGCAAAGACTTAGGCAAAGACTTAGGCAGCGACTTAGGCAGCGACTTAGGCAACGACCGAAACAGGGGCTGAGAGAAAGACAGATGGACGAAAGTCGCGAAAGCATGGTGTGATCCCAAAACAAGTTACGCACACCATCAAGGACAACAACAAAAACTCAGCCTTTCTTGCGATTCCCACACATCCGACGATGACCGAGCAAACAGGGCGCGCACTCCGCCCGTGCTTCACGCAAACCCAAGCGCCGTCCCTTACATTGGAGGCATGTCGAGTTCGGAATCTACCGCTGGTCACGCGTCCGCCGCATCGTCGAATGTCTCGTCGCTCCTCAAGGAAGACCGCATCTTTCCGCCGTCGCCTGCACACGCGGCGTCACTCGGCGGTGCGTGGTGTACTTCGATGGACGAGTACCGCGCACGGCACGCGCGCTCGATCGCAGACCCCGAGGGCTTCTGGAGCGAAGTCGCACAAGGCTTCGACTGGTTTACTCCGTGGACGAAGGTTCTCGACTGGAATTGCCCCGACGCACAGTGGTTTGTCGGCGCAAAAACCAACATTTGCCACAACGCGCTTGATCGCCATGTGCTCGCTGGCCACGGGCACGAAGTCGGCATCATTTGGGAAGGCGAGCCGCAGACCGCGAACGGTTCGCCCGAGGTGAAGCACCTTTCCTACGGCGACCTACTCGAGGAGGTCTGTCGCTGCGCAAACGCCTTGAAATCGCTCGGCGTGAAGAAGGGCGATGTCGTCACGCTGTACATGGGCATGGTGCCAGAACTCGCGATCGCAATGCTCGCGTGCGCACGCATTGGTGCAGCGCACAGCGTGATTTTCGGCGGTTTTCCTGCGCCGTCGATCGTCGACCGCGTACTTGACGCGCAATCGCGCGTGATCATCACCTGCGACGGGGCATGGCGACGCGGACAAGTCGTGCCGCTCAAAAAGAATGTCGATGAGGCCATCGCGCTGCTCGCCGCGCAGCAGCACACCGTCGAACACTGCGTCGTTCTACATCGCACGAAAAATGCCGTCGACTGGACGGCCGGTCGCGATCACGCGTGGCACGAACTCGTTGGTGCACAGAGCGACGAGTGCGACTGCGAGCCGATGGATTCAGAAGACCTGCTCTTCCTCCTCTACACCTCGGGCTCGACCGGAAAGCCGAAGGGCATTCGCCACACCACCGGCGGCTACATGGTCTACACCGCGTACACCGCGCAACAGACTTTCAATCTGCGCGCAGGCTCGGGCCATGTGTACTGGTGCACCGCCGACATCGGATGGGTCACCGGCCACTCGTACATCGTCTACGGCATCCTGCCGAATCGCGTGCCGACGCTGATGTTTGAAGGCGCACCAAATTGGCCCGCCGAAGACCGCTTCTGGGAGATGGTCGCGCGACATCGCGTGACGCATTTCTACACGGCACCGACCGCGATCCGCGCGTTTATGAAGTGGGGCGACGAACACCCCGCGAAGCACGACCTCTCGAGCCTCAAGGTGCTCGGCACCGTCGGCGAACCGATCAATCCCGAAGCATGGATCTGGTACCACGAGAAGATCGGCCACGCGAAGTGTCCAATCGTCGACACCTTCTGGCAAACCGAAACGGGCGGCCATGTCATCACGCCGCTCGCCTGCGCCACACCAACCGTGCCGGGCTCGTGCACGCTGCCCTTCTTCGGTATCGACGCGGCGGTCGTGGATGAGCACGGCCAAGAATTGCCCGCAAATACAGGCGGTTTACTTGTCATCCGCAAGCCGTGGCCATCGATGTTGCGCGGCATTCACGGCGATCGCCAGCGATTCATCGACACCTACTGGTCGCGCGTGAAAGGCATGTACCTCGCGGGCGACGGTGCGCGCCGCGACGATCGCGGCTACTTCTGGATCATGGGCCGTATCGACGATGTCATCAATGTGTCGGGCCATCGCCTCGGCACGATGGAAGTTGAGAGCGCGCTCGTATCGCATGAGGCGGTGGTCGAAGCCGCCGTTGTCGGCATGCCACACGACATCAAGGGCACGGGCATCGCGGCGTTCGTCTCGCTCGCGCCGGGATTCACGCCGAGCGATGCGCTGAAGGGTGCCCTGCGCGAGCATGTCTCGGGCGTCCTTGGCCCGATCGCAAAGCCAGACATGATTCGCTTCACGCAAGCGCTTCCAAAGACGCGCTCGGGAAAGATCATGCGACGACTTCTCCGTGACATCGCCGCCGGCCGCGATTCAAAGCAAGACACCACGACACTCGAAGATTTCAATGTGCTGGCAACGCTCCGAGGAAATGAAGAGTGACGGCGCGCGGGAAGAAGCCAAAATCCGCGAAGAAGAGCACGGCTACGAAAGTCGCCTCACACTCTCGCGCAAGTGCAGAGCACCATCGCGTACTCCGAAAGCAGCACGAGTCGGAAGCCGCGCAGGATTACTGCGAGGCGATCGCCGAACTCCTCGACGCAGGCATCGAAGCGCGCGTCGGCCGTCTGGCGGAACGCTTTGGTTTGTCACATGTCACGGTGAGCCGCGTCGTGCGTCGACTGGCGGGCGAAGGCTTCGTCGATGCACGCCCGCACGCGCCGCTTGGCCTCACCGCGAAAGGTCGCGCACTCGCCGCCGAAGCGCGAACACGGCACGTGATTGTGCTCGCATTCCTGCGTTCGCTCGGTGTCGACGAAGCAACAGCACAAGCCGATGCGGAAGGTATCGAACACCATGTTTCTCCCGCAACATTGCGCGCCATGCAGCGCATGATGCACGCGGCGTCAGGGCGCTCCAAACAGCGCGCGAAGCTCAAGCGGTCTCCGCACGAAGCGCGCTGACGGCCTCCCAAGCAAACGCACGATCGTCAGAGTTCCCCGAAATTGAAGTCAATTGTGCATTTCTCTGGTGTAGCGGTTGCTACATGTAGCGTATGCTACAGGACTATGCCTGCCCCACGCGCCACCGCATCACCCGCCGCATGGCTTCGTCTTGGATGGACCTACTGTTTGATGCTCGTGACTGCATCGCTCGTTGTCGGATGCGATGACGGAGGCAACTTGCCCGACAAGACAGCCGCTGGCGATCCACGCCCAGATCGTGCTCGCCCACTTGTTGTCTGCACCACCCCAATGGTTGGTGATTTGGTACGCGCAGTGGGTGGTGAGTTCATCGATGTCGATGTGCTGCTTGTTGCCGGTGTCGATCCGCACCTCTGGTCTCCGACCCGAGCAGACACACTTCGCGTGCTCGCAGCAGACGCCGTCTTCCTGAACGGCTTGCAACTCGAAGGCCGCGCGGGCGAGTCGTTCGCGCGCGTCGAAGCAAGCGGTCGACCCGTCGTGCGCGTTGCCGAGACGCTTGCCAAATCAGAACTACGCACCGACCAAGCAAACGGCTCACACTTCGATCCGCATGTGTGGATGGACCCAGTGCTTTGGGCGAAAACCGCCCCAACTGTCGCAACCGCGCTTGCGAAAGTTTCGCCTGACCATGCCAAAGACTTCGAGTCGCGTGCTGCGCAGTTCGGAACAAACGCAGCAATGCTCGACCGCGACATCAAGATCGAACTCGCGTCGCTTCCCGTCAGTCAACGAGTGCTTGTCACTGCGCATGATGCCTTTGGTTACTTCGGACGCCGCTACGACCTTGAAGTACGCGGCGTGCAAGGAGTTTCAACGGAAAGCGAGCCATCGCTTGCAGCGATCGAAGCACTGGTTGCAGAGATGTGTGAGCGATCGGTTCCAGCAATCTTCGCAGAGACAACGGTGTCGAATCGATCGGTGCAAGCAATTGTCGAGGGTTGTGCTGCGCGCGGGCATGAGGTGCGTCTTGGCGAACCGCTGTATTCGGATTCGCTCGGTCCCGCAGCATCAGAGGGCGCGACTTGGATGGGCATGTTGCGTCACAATGCGCGAGCAATCGCAGCAGGGCTTGGAGGCCGCCGCTGATTTCGCTGCCCTCACCACTCTCGGTGCGCAACTTCTCATGCGGCTACGGTGCGCGTGACGCAGATGTCGTACGCGATGCGTCATTTACGCTCGAATCGGGCAGCATGACAGCCTTGGTCGGTCCAAATGGCGCTGGTAAGAGCACGCTGTTGAAAGGTCTGCTTGGACTGCTTCCGGTGACGCCTTCCGGCGAGGCGCAGTTTTTCGGACATCCGCTTACTGCGATGCGCGCTCGGGTTGCATTCGTACCACAGCGTGCAGAGATCGATTGGAACTTTCCTGCAAGTGCCTTGGATGTGGCAACGATGGGTGTTGCAGCGCGGCTTGGCGTGTTTCGCCGTCCAGGCCGCGAAGGCCGCACGACTGCGATGCGTGCACTTGCGACCGTTGGATTAGAAGCATTTGCAGAGACGCAAATCGGTGAACTCTCGGGTGGCCAGCAGCAGCGTGTCTTGGTCGCGCGAGCACTTGCAGCGGATGCAGAGTTGCTCCTTCTCGACGAACCCTTCGCCAACGCAGACATGGCAGCATCGACGAAACTCCTCGCAACGCTTCGCGCGCTTGCGCACGAAGGTCGAACAATTCTCGCGGTGCACCATGATCTTGCTTCTGTCCGCGCGCACTTCGATCGCGCGATCGTGGTTGCAGGCGCGATTGCAGCGGACGGACAACCACGCGAGGTCCTCGATCCATCGCAACTTGCCAAGATCTACGGCATCGCGGGCTCGCCTGAAGGTAACGCAGCATGATCGGCGCGAACACCATGCTGGTTCTTGCCGGATGTGCGCTGTTCGGAGCCGTCTCTGGCGCAACAGGAACATTTGTGCTCGCGCGTCGCCGCGCACTTGTGTCCGATGTCGCCGGCCATGCAGCACTGCCCGGCGTTGCGTTGGGATTTCTTCTTGGTGAGGTGACGGGCCTTGGCGGTCGATCACCCGCTCTCCTTGTCCTATGCGCGACGATCACGGCACTCTTTGCGGCACTTTGTGTGGCGCCACTCGCACGCCTGCGTCGACTCGGTGACGACGGGGCAACTGCCACAATGCTTGCAGGCTCGTTCGGCCTTGGCGCTGCACTCCTTTCGATCGTGCAGTCACATGCATCGGGTGCGCAAGGTGGCTTGCAAACACTCTTGCTCGGAAGCGCTGCAGCAATGCGTACGAGCGATGTTGTTGTATTGACAGTGCTCTCGCTCATCGTTGTTGCAACGCTCACAGTGCTCGCCCGCGGTCTTGCGATGGTTGCATTCGACGAGGAGCACGCACGCGTTGCGGGGGTCCCAGTGCGTGCACTTGATTTTGCACTGATCGTGCTGCTTGTTGCATGTGTTGTTGCTGGTCTTCAGGTCGCGGGTGTTGTGCTTGTTGTCGCGTTCATTCTCACACCGGCAGCAACAGCACGACTGTTCGCGGGATCACTGCGAGTGACCGCTCTGCGCGCTGCGATGCTCGGCACTGCAACAGCCGTCGCGGGCGTACTCGCATCGCGTGTGCTTCCAACATTCCCGACAGGCAGCGCCATGACGCTCGCTGCATCGCTCGTTTTCTTCACCGCACTTGTGCTTCATCGCAAACACAAATTTGCGGAGCGCATCGCATGAACGCATTTCTTGCTGTTGATTTGCCAGCACTCGTTGCACTGCTCCTTGCGATCATCGCCTGTGCAACGGTTGGAAACTGGCTGGTTTTACGGCGCGAATCACTTGCTGCAGACGCGACTGCGCACGCAGTGCTGCCAGGTCTGGTTGGTGGCTATCTGGTCACAGGTACGCGATCACCATGGGCAATGCTCGCTGGTGCACTCGTCGCTGGACTTCTCACGATTGTTCTCGCGCGCTTCGTCGTGCGTGCAACGCGCACTGGAGCAGCGACTGCGCTAGGCGTGGTGTGCACTGCGTTTTTCGCACTTGGCGTTGCGCTCCTCGAAACGCAAGGCGCGCGACAAGTTGATCTTGATCCATCGTGCGTGCTCTTTGGTTCGCTCGAAACACTCTTTGTTGCGACACGCGAAAGCGAATCATCACTTCTCGCGTGGGTGACAGCGCTTCCCCGTCCGATTTGGACACTGACTGCTGCCGCGATGCTTGCTGTTCTTGCGAGCGTGATC
>JASGCF010000208.1 GCA_030054275.1 Limnohabitans sp.
GCCGCGCGCAGGACGACCACGCGCTTCGTTCGATGTGACCTTTCCACAAGGAATCGTGTGGGGCCTCGCTGGCTGCTTCGGCGCGTTCGCGGCAAGTCTTGTCACCGAACGCGCGCGCGGCACACTTGATCGCTTGCGCCTCGCACCGATCACCGCGTTTCACTTGATTTCAGGGAAAGCGATCGCATGCCTCGTCGCTGGGCTTCTTGTGCAAGCCTTGGTGTTCGCCGTCGCAGTGACATTCTTCGGCTCGCAGATCGCGCAACCCGCGATGCTCATCGTCGCGTGCTTCGCATCGTCGTTTGCGTTCGCGGGACTTGCGATGGCGCTCGCCGCGTTCTGCCGCACCGAAGCGGAAGCAAACGGCGCTGGCCGCGGCGCGATTCTTATTCTCGCCCTCATCGGCGGCGGCACGATTCCGCTCTTCTTTATGCCGCCTTTCCTGCGCACCCTCAGTTACGGCAGCCCGTTCCGTTGGGCGGTCGCCGCGATCGAAGGCCCGTTCTGGCGCGACACACCCGTGTCGGAGCAGGTCGTGCCGCTGGTGGTTCTGATCGCAACCGGCTTCCTTGGTTGGATCATCGGCGCGCGCGCGTTGTGGCGACCGTTTGCGCGATGAGCGCAATTCGTTGGCCGCAACCGGACGCGTTTCCAGAAGGTAGGATTGCCCCTTTCCGCGGGCCCCGGCGAGACGGATTCTCCCGCCCTTCTCGCCGCGCGGTCGATGGAGACGAATATGGCAGCCGTCCCGAAAATTGTCGCTGAGAAACTCGAGAAGAGATTCGGACACATCCACGCCGTGCGAGGCATCGACCTTGAGGTCCCCGCTGGGCAAGTGCTCGGTTTCCTCGGGCCAAACGGCGCAGGCAAGTCAACCACCATGCGCATGATCACGGGCTTCCTCGAGCCTTCGGGCGGTCGCGTGAAACTCGACGGAATCGACATCGCTGAAGATCCGATCGCCGCCAAGCGCACCTTCGGATATCTCCCTGAAGGCGCGCCCGCGTACCCCGACATGACCGTCGAAGAGTTCCTCGCGTTTATCGCTGCAGCACGCGGATTTCGCGGCGCCGATGCGAAGTCACGCGTCGAGCGCGCGATTGGTCGCGTCAACCTGCAAGGCGTGCGCAAGCAGGCCTTCGAGACGCTTTCAAAGGGCTACAAGCGCCGCACGGGCCTCGCGCAAGCGCTGCTCCATGACCCGGGCATCCTCATCCTCGACGAGCCGACCGACGGCCTCGACCCGAACCAGAAGTTTGAGGTGCGCGAACTCATCAAGGAACTCGGCGGCGATCGCGCGATCGTGCTCTCGACGCACATCTTGGAAGAAGTCGAAGCCGTGTGCACGCGCGCGGTTGTGATCAACAAAGGGACGATCGTGTTCGACGGCACTCCCGCCGAGATGGAATCGCGCGCGCCGCGCGACGCGACGAAAAACCGCATGGATGCAGCGTTCCGCGCGATGACAACAGGTGACGTGGCCGATGGCGCTGCTGCACGCACGAAGGGAGGACGGCGATGAGCACGACGAACTCCACCACCGGCACACTCACCGCGCTACAACGCATCATCGTCGTGTTCCGCCGCGAGTTCCGCTCGTACTTCCAAACGCCGCTCGCGGCCGTCTTCTTGGTGATCTTCCTCTTCCTCGCAGGACTCTTCGCCTTCAACATCGGCGGCTTCTACGAGCGCAACCAGTCCGACTTGCGGCCGTTCTTCCAGTTTCACCCGTGGCTCTATGTGTTTCTCGTGCCCGCCGTTTCGATGCGGCTTTGGGCGGAAGAACGCCGCACGGGCACGATCGAACTCATCATGACGCTCCCCTTCGGCGTGGCCGATCTCGTGATCGGCAAGTTCCTCGCAGCGTGGGCGTTCACGACGGTCGCACTGCTCCTCACCTTCCCGATGTGGATCACGGTGTCGTGGCTCGGAAACCCCGATCACGGCACGATCATCGTTGCGTATCTCGCAAGCGCGCTCTTGGCGGGCGCGTTCCTCGCGGTCGGCGCATTTCTCTCGGCGCTCACGAAGAATCAAGTGATCGCGTTTGTGTTGTGCGCGGTCGCGTGCTTCGTGCTGCTGCTTGCCGGGTTCCCCGCGGTGCTCGACTTCATTCGCGGTTGGGCACCGCGCGGCGCGGTCGAGGGCCTCGCGTCGACCAGCGCCCTCACCCACTACGAATCGATGATGCGCGGCGTGATTGATTTCCGCGATGTCCTCTACTTCGCGCTCGTGATGATCGCGTTCCTCGTCCTCAACATGTTCGCGATCGACTGGAAGAAGTCGGACTGATCGCCGCTCGCGTGACCGAAAGTTCTACGGGATTCCCAATGGCTGTGAAAGAGAAACGCCGTTCGACACTGCTCGCGACCGTCGGCATCCTCGTTGCGCTCGTCGCAACGAACACCGCCGCGTGGTTTGTCTTGCGCGGTGCGCGCATCGATGTCACCGAAGAGAAGCTCTACACGATTTCGCCAGGTGTCCATGAACTCGTGCGATCGCTGCCCGAGCCGGTGAAACTCGACTTCTACTGGACGCGCGAACAGGGCGCCGACCTTCCCACCGTGCGCGCCTACGCGCAGCGCGTGCAGGAATTCCTCGAAGAAATCGCAGGTGCGAGCGACGGCATGCTCGACCTCCGCGTGATCGATCCCGAGCCCTTCAGCGAAACCGAAGACATGGCGCGCGCCGCGGGCATCACGCCGCGCACACTCGACACGACCGGTCGCGTGCTGATGTTCGGCCTCGCCGTGCGCGGACCGACCGACAAGGTCGAAGCGATTCCGTTTCTCGATCCCGCGCAAGAGCCGTTTCTTGAATACGAAATCGCGCGCCGCATTCTTTCGGTCGGTCGCGACAAGAAGTCGGTGGTCGCGGTGCTCTCGACGATTCCCGAAGAGAAGCCGTTCAACCCGCGCAATCCGATGGCGCAGGGCGGCAAGAACATTCTCTTCCAGCAGCTTGATCTTCTCTATGACGTGAAGCGACTCGATCTCGCCGCGCCGAGCATCCCGCAGGATGCCGGCGCCCTCGTGGTGATTCAGCCGCGCATGCTGAGTGAAGCCGCGCTCAAGACGATCGACGCGTGGGCCGTGTCGGGCAAGCCGCTCATCGTCTTTGCCGATCCCTGGTGCGAGGCCGACCCCGAGGCGCGCAACATGGACTTCGGCTCGACCGGCGCGGGCACCGCGTACGACCTCGGGCCGATCCTCGCGCAATGGGGCGTCAACATCGACAAGGAAAACGCGGTCGCCGACCTCGGCTTCGCCACGCGCATCATGTACCGCACGCAGGGCGGACAAGTGATGGAGATGTCGCACCCCGCGTGGCTTTCGATGCGCAAGGAGGCGCTTGCCGCGGAGGACCCCGTCACCGCGCCACTCGCGCAGATGAACCTGAAGGGCGCGGGCGCGATCGTGAAGTCGCCGACGGCAAAAACGACGGTCGATCCGGTCATCTCAAGCACGAAGGATGTGCAGATGATCCAAACGCTCAAACTCGGCTTCTTCGGCGAGGTCGACCGCCTCGTGCGCGATTTCAAGAGCCTCGGCACACCGATGGCAATCGCCGTGCGCATCAAGGGTGAAATCGAAAGCGCGTATCCGTCGGCCGACGGCGCGCGCGCGAAGGGCAACGCGAACATTCTGCTCGTCGCCGATGCAGACATGGTGATGGACGACACGACATGGCTTTCGGTCGATCAACAATCGGGCGAAGCGCGGCAGATTGCCGACAACGGCCTCTTCGTCTTCAACGCACTCGAACAAGCGACCGGAGATCGCATGTTGTCGGGCCTCAAATCGCGCGGGCGCTACCAGCGGCCCTTCGATCGCGTCGAGCAACTCCGCAAAGATGCCGAGAGCCGTTACCTCGTCGAAGAGCAGCAACTCGAGGACGAGATCAAGAAGTCGGAGATGCGCATCAACGAACTGCAGCGTGAGCGCGGCGGCGCGGGTGCTGGCGTCGATGCAAGCGGCATGCTTGTCCTCACGCCTGAACAAGTCGAAGAACTCAAGAAACTCGAGTCGACGCAGATCGACGCACGCAAGAAACTCCGCGAAGTGCAGCGCTCGCTGCGCGCGGACATCGAGAAGACCGGCACCGCGCTGATGGTGCTGAACGTCGTCGCGTGGCCGCTCGTGGTTGCATTCGTCGCGACGATGTGGATCTCGGTGCGCTACAGCCGCCAGCGCGGAGGTGCGAAGTCATGAAGTCGAAGCAGCTTGCTGTCATCGTTGCGCTCGCCGCCGTCAGCGTCGGCGGCGCGTATCTCGCGCTTTCGAAAGGCCGCAGCTCATGGGAAAAAGTCGTGCGCGGCGAGCCGTTCCTGCCGACGATCACCGACCTTGCGCCGAACCTTGTGAAGATCGAACTGATGCGCGGGAAGGATCGCCGCGAGCTGCGCAAGGATGGTGATACGTGGATCCTCGTCACGAGCGACGGCTACCCCGTGCGCTTTGAAGAAGTGAAAGGCTTGGTCGCAGGTCTTTCGAGCCTCAAGACCGACGATCGCATGACGGCGAAAAAGGAACGCCACGGCGAACTCGCGCTCGCGTGGAGCGACACAACGCCTGACACAACAACCGACGAATCGGGCCGCGGCGCGCGCGTGCGACTGTTCACCTCGACCGACGAAGGCGCCACGCCAGAAGTCGACATCGTGCTCGGCGAAGAGCGCGCCAATCCGCGCGCCCAGTTTGTGCGGCGCTTCTCGGAAGATCAGTGCTGGCGCGTGCTCGGCTCGGTGCTTGTCGACATCGAGCCGCGACGCTGGGTCGAGGCCGAACTCCTGTCGATACCCGATGGTGAAGTGCGCGGCGTCACCTTCAACGGGCTCACGCTTGTTGGAACCGAAGACGCCGATGGTCGCGTGACCTACGCGGCGGCAGAACCTGCATCGCCGCTTGCGGCGCCCGGAACATTCGAGTGGACGGAGGCCCGCAAAGAGGTCGCGATCCGCACGCTACCGAACTGGCTCGCGCGGCTTGAACTGGATGATGTGCGTCGCCAGAAGGTCGTAACGCCCGATCCGGTGCTCAGCGCGTCGTTCGACATGGTGCGCGGCACGCTCAAGGTGAACGCCGTTCGCGACGGCGACAGCGTGTGGATCTCGTTTGAAGCAGCGCCCAAGGAAGGCGCCCCGAGCGCCGACGAGATCAACGCGAAGAAGAAGTACCCCGGCGACCCGTTCATCCCCGACTGGAAGGCGTTCGCAGCGAAGCACGCCGGTTGGGAGTACAAGTTGCCGGGCTGGAAACTCAACTCGCTTGAAGAGGCCGCGAAAGTGGCGGACGAGAGCGACAGTGCAGAGCCCGCCGACCCGAACCAACCGACGCGCATCCCAAGCGCGCGGGATTGAGGTCGCGCGTGGCACCAAACCGCGCACCGATGGCTGAAGCGCTCCCGCGGATCGGGTGGATCGAACATTCCCGTGACGCGCGCGGCGTGCGCGTGGCGGGCAGGCGCGATGCTGTGAGCCCGCGCGTTTCTGCGGCGGAACTCGATCGTTTGGCGTGGTTGTTGGATGAAGCAGGCAAGGGCCTTCGCGGAAATGTGCGCGGCGGACCTGACCCGTCACCTCCATCGCGGCTCCGATATCTCTGTTCGCGCATCAAGGCGGCAAAGTCCATCGCGGCGCTGCTCGCGCTCGCCGCTGCGACCGCCGTGATTTCTCAATTTGCCACGAAGTCGTCACATGACCTCGCATCAAACGGATCTCTCGCCGCCCGCGGGATGCCCGCGGCGTTCGATTCGTCCCGAAGCAGAGGAGATGGTGCGATGCGCGGTTCTGTCGTTACCGGTGTGTTGTCCGCAGGTTTGTTCGCCGGAAGCGCGCTCGCGCAGGACGCGGTCCAGTGGCGCGTCGAGGACGGCGGGAATGGGCATTGGTATCAGGTCGAGGTCGCCAGTGGCGACTTCTGGCAGAAGCAGGCGACAGCAACAATTCGTGGCGGGCACCTTGCAACAGTGCAATCCGGCAGTGAAAACTCGTTCATCGCCACACTTGTCGCGGCGCTCGCGTGGCCAAATGAGGCATGCTCAGCTTACCTCGGGGGATATCAAGACCGTAACTCGGCGGACTTCTC
This sequence comes from Limnohabitans sp., assembly GCA_030054275.1. Lineage (GTDB taxonomy): Bacteria > Planctomycetota > Phycisphaerae > Phycisphaerales > SM1A02 > QWPT01. The sequence goes on from JASGCF010000208.1 coordinate 6,087, forward strand.
TGAACCTGCTGGCGGATGGC
>JASGCF010000209.1:0-1781 GCA_030054275.1 Limnohabitans sp.
GGCTCTTCGGTATCGCAGCCCTGCTCGCATGGGGCTACAAGGCCGCGGTCATGTTTGGTTGGTTCGGTGCACAGGCACGGTGATCGATTGGGTGTGGTACGCCGAATGCGTCTGCGCACAGCGAGCATGAAGAATCAAGACTTGTCCGGAAGACACTTATGTTGAATCGACACAGCACCCAGCACCTTGCTCTTGTGCGAAATCATGTGCGAAATGATGCGCGCGATTTCACCCGCGCTCTTCGCGCCATGCGCGCCCTCTGCGCTCTTTGCCTCGTGTCGTTGATCGCGCCTTCATCAGGATGTATCGCGGGTGCAGTTGGTGCCCTCGGGCAGCAAATCGAACGCGGGAAGAAACTCGATGTTCCGGCCCAATACGACGGACTGGAAGAGAAGACCTGCGCTGTGGTTGTGATGTCTGACTATGCGACCCTTGTGGAGCATCCTGAAGTTGTCGGCAACATTACAGCCAATGTTGCCCAGCGTATTCGCCAGTATGTCAAAGGCGCGTCGGTGCTTCCGCCAGGCCAAGTGCTCGATTGGCAATATCGAACGCCGCAGTGGCGAGCACTTCCATTCGGCGAAGTTGCGAAAGAACTCGGTGTCGAGCGTTTGGTCTTGATCGACCTCTTCGAGTATCGCCTCAACCCCATTGGGAATTCATATCTCTGGGACGGCACAGCCGGTGCGCATGTGAATGTGATCGAGGCGGACGGTCTGGCACCCGATGAATTCGTCTACACCACGACGGTGGTGGCGCGATTTCCGAACAAAGAAGGTATTGGGCGCGAGTCCGCAACCCGCGAGCAGATTGAGCGCGGTCTGCTGACGCTGTTCATTCAGAAATCGTCGTGGCTCTTCTATCGCCACATCGAAGATAAGTACCCAGACTATTGATGCGCGCTCGTTGGTGTTTTGAACCTCGTCGGCGTGACTGTTGGAAGGCGATTGATCTATGAGTTTCTCCCGCGTCTACTTCGTCGCATCGTTCCTCTGTTTGAGCGCAGCGATTGTTTCGCTTCTTGGCTGCAACATCGTGACACCCGTGGTCTATGCCATTGAGGGTCCAGGGCAGATCGAGGCCGAATACACGCTGCCAAACAAGAAGACCGTGATTTTCGTCGACGACCCGCGCAACATCTTGCCGCGGACATCGCTGCGCACGGTGCTTGGTGATGCGATTTCAATGGACTTGATGCAGCGCGACCTGCTCACATCCACGGTTGCGACGCGCGACGCGATTGCGATTGCGCGCAATGGTGGCAACGGCGACGCCGCAGAGTTGATGACGAATGAGGCGATCGCCAAGGCGCTCGACTGCGCGCAGGTCATTCACATTCAGCCGACGGTGTTTGACTTGGCTGGGCGTACCGATGACCGCGGTATTCGTCCAACCGCAAAGGTCTTGGTGAAGGTGATCGATGTTGAGGGGCGCCTTCGCTCGTATCCGATGAAGGAAGTACTGCCGAACGGCCGTGAGGTCATCGCCTCGATTCGCGAGGAAGATCCGACAGCGCTTCGTACGCGCGCTTCACGCGTGCAGGTTGAGGACCAACTCATCCGAAAGATTGCGCTTGAAGTTGCGCAGTTGTTCTACAAGCACGATCGCGTTGATCTAGGCGAGAATCTTGGCACGCGCAAGCAGTAAGCGCTCGCAGCGTTGGTTGCATATCAAGGACGCGGAGCCAATTCCGTGAGCACTCCGACCATGCATGTTCTCGCTGCCGAAGAGGCTGGCCCTGCATCGCTGCGGCAGTTGGTGCTCAACGCCAACAGAGACGC
>JASGCF010000209.1:1881-6104 GCA_030054275.1 Limnohabitans sp.
AACAGAGACGCGAGCGAATGTACCGGTCGCTCGCCGCTCGTCCTCATCTTCGGACCGACAGCGTGGGCATCGCAGGTTCGCGCTGCTGGCTTGGCGCCTGATCTTGAAGTCGCCACGATTGCGTCCGTCGGCGGATCGTGGTGGCTTGCTGCGCGACTTGCCTTTCGAGCGTCGGCCGCGATCCGAGCATCTGAGGTCTCTCCGGTGTTCTATGGTCCGCGTGCGCGCGCTGTCTTTCAGGCATTTCGGTCGGCGGAAGCGGCGCGAGTCTGCGTTGATGCAAGCGTGTCTCTTGCCAGCAATCCGTTCGCCACATTTTCACTGAACCGAGCGCGACGCGATCGACTCCGGCGCGCGTGGGGTGTCGGGCAGCAAGACATTGTGGTGCATCTCTTGATGGAGCCGATCACTTGGATGGATGCGCGATTCGTTGCGCGTGCGATTGGGATGGCAGCCGTGGGCGGCGCGCGTCTTCGACTGCTCGCATCGCCCAAGATTCCTCGCATCCATGCAATCTCTTCCTGGCTTGTTGGGGCAACGGGAATGCCACCTGTGCTGCTCCATCATGAAGCGGAAGACCTCGCCTTGGTCGCGGATGCCGTCGATGCGGTCGTTGTCGAGAGCGATGGATTGGCAACGGATCCAGCAATCACTGCTGGCGCGCGGTCGCATCATCCTCTGGATGCACTGATCGGTCTCGACGAGACCGTCGGGTACCCATCGATCTTCCCTGCACTCGAAGCAGCGAGATCGGGAATTCCTTTACTCGTCCATCGATCGTACGAGTTGCGTGATGATCGCTCGCAAACGGGCGCGTTGAACGATCATGGTCTGAATCCGCGTACTCCGATCATGTACTTCGACGACGATGTCGCGGAACTCTCGTGCATGCTTGCGTCGCTGTCGCCGCGATCTGCGGATACTCAAGATCTTGCGAAGAACGAATTCGCGAAGAACGCAGTTGCCGCATCGCGGTAAAGCGAACGAAGTAGATCTGGCGGCAGCGCGTTCCCGCGCAAATCCGGTCCATCAAGCGGACTATGCGCGTGAGGGTTCACCATGGAAAGATCTGGATCCGAGATTGGCGACGGGCACGCGCCAGTTCCTTCCCACAGCATCCTGAGCGCCCAATAGCGACTCGCGTAGAGGTCGTGCGCTCCTTCGCGGCTCGCTGCTTTTCGAGCCATCTCTGAACTCTTGTCGCCATCGCGGAGATGTTCATCCGTTGTCACCGTATCTGTTCCAAAGAACAAACGACCCTGCCATTTCCTCACGAAGCCAACGACTTCATCGCGCGTGTGCTTGCCAAGTTCCCGCACCATCCATTTGGTGGCGCTGGTGTCGAGATGGAGATTCGGATGCGACTCGAGCAGACGATCCAAAAAGGCGAGATCTTCTGGGAAGCCGCCGAGGTGTGCTGCGATCCATGGCATGGTGAAGCGATCAAGTGCCTTTCGCAGTGGCGTGTAGTGGTCGAGCTTGCGACCCCATGTGGTGTGGTCGGAGTACTTCGTTGCGAACCATGTGTCTGGATCTGCGACATGCACCATGCACGCCATTCCCAACTGTTCTGCCAGACGCATCTGCGCGAGGCGCAACTCGCCGTCGAGCGCAAGCATTGCAGGATCGCCGCTTTCGAGACCAAACTCGATGAAGCGCGGTGCATTCCAAAACTTCACGATGCGAACGCCCTCTTCGCGGTAGCGCTCGATGCGTTGGAGGTATCCGGTGCCGTGTCCGACCCGTCGATCGGGTGCGTGCCAATCTGGGACCGCGATGAACTCAAGTGCGTTTCCGAAACGCGCACGCATCTCGGGAACATCTTCAAGCCGTGTCATCGAGAGCGTGCGTTCGATGCCAAAGGACTTCGCAATGGGCCACCACACGGCGCTTGCTTCCAAGCCATTGATGTGTGCGTGCATATCGACGATGCCATAGCCGAGTTGTGGCAACTGTCGCGCTTCAGCAGCGAAGTCAAGGCCGAGCCGATTGTTTGGGTGTTCGTGAAGCGAAGTGGGGGCGTTCGGAAGCCGCAGCATGGGGTGCGAGGATAGGTCGAGGGCAGCATCCTCGCGGAGGTTGTGGTCGATCAACTCCGTCGCGACGCGGACTTGGCTGCTGCGGCTGAACTCGACTTTGTGCTTCGCAACCGTTCGGTTGGTGACTCTGCACTCGACATGCGATCGCCGACAAGTCGCGCGCGCGCTGCTCGATCTGCAAGTCGCTCGGATGGCCGCGCAGCCGAGAGCGCAGCGTTGAGCCGTTGGGTGGCCAACGCGCCCACACCTGCCTCGTGCACCAAGCCGATATAAAGTTCGTAGTTCGTTTCCATATCGAGATGGCGCACGACTTCGCAGTCAAACCATGCTGTCGCGCGCGTCACAATGGGCGCGCCGAGCAAGCCGATCTTGTGCGGCTGTGTAAGAAACGGGTTGTCACCGATGCGTCGTTCGGGCCCGAAAATGCGCTGTAAATGTCGCTCTTGCGGGTCGAGCAGCGACAGGCCAAAGGTCCGACTGTCACGGATGAGCGGCGAGAGCGCGTGACCCTTTTCCATGGCGATCAGCAACATCGGTGGATTGGTGCCGCACTGCTGCACACGATCGACAAGCCGTCCATCCCGAATCTCGCCGAAGGCTGTTGTGAGCAGGTAGGTGCCGGTTGGCACTTTGTTGAGCGCTGCCAAGGTTTCTTCGGTGGGTGGGGGAATCATGCGAAGTTCGCTCGGGGGAAAGGCGATCGGCGTTGCGGGGCAGCCGACGCCCGGCGACGCTGAAATCGTCGTAACCCTCGAAATATGAGGCAGTTAGACGAACGCGCCAATGAAATCGCAGCGAGGCGTGCCAAAAAGGGAAACAAAAAGTGCAGCAAAAGTGTCGGAAAGTGTCGCAAAGTGTTGAAAGGTGGGGCAAGGTGTTGTATCTTCACCCCGTCGGAAAGGCGACTGCCGCATGTTTCTCGGAGAGTTCGATCACTCCCTCGACGCGAAACGGCGACTGGCCATCCCAGCCGAGATTCGTGAGTCGGTTCAAGAGGCCGAGCACGGTGATCGATGGGTCGCACTTCCTGGAATCAATGGGCATCTCTGGCTTTGGCCTGTCAAAAGCTTTGAATCGATGGTGAAGGCGACTCCGCGTGAGTTTTTGCGGGATCAACGAACGGTGAACCTCGACACGCAAGTGATGTCGAAGGCGGCGAAGATTGAACTCGACTCTGCTGGACGCATTCGCATTCCAGATCGCCTGCTCGAGTCGTACGGATTGAAAGACAAGGTGACGGTGCTTGGCGTGTTTGATCACCTCGAAGTGGTCGACACAGCAGTGTGGCGAGAGCAGTCGCTCGATGCCAAGGCGGTTGGACAGTTGTATGGCGAGGCACTTGAAGCTCGTCGTGCAGATCGAAAGTGAACCAGCACAGACGCGAGCGAGCTTGAAAGAGCGCGCGCGTGATTGGAACGAACAAGGCCCTCGTCCTCGACATGGATCGTTGAGGCGTGGGCCGCGAGGGACACCGGAAACGGTGGATGGTTGCTGAAGCGCAAGGATGCGCGGAGGCGCGGTCGTTGAGGCAACGACCGAGACAAGCATCAAGGTTCCTGCGCCACGGGTGCGCGCAGGTTTCCCGAGATTCGCCCCGAGATTCGCTCCGTCCGGCCAAGGATGGCCGGACAGTTGGAAGTGTCGACAAGGCTGTCGGCAACTTCAACCTGCGGCTCCGACCCGAAAGGGCCGGCGCCGCTTTCGGCTCTGCGCATTCGCGTGGAGTTCTCGTCTCCTCGGTGCATCGCATGCCGCCCGCGTGCGATGAGAAAAGCGCGCGCCTTCCAGCGCGCGCTTTTCGTTTGAATCGTGTTGTTGCCCGTGTTGTTGCCCGTGTCTCATCCGAGCGCGCCCGAGCGCGCCCGAGCGCGTACTCAGCCGCCCTCTGTCGCGGGACGAATGGAGCCAATCACATTGCGGCTGTCACCGTCGGCTGCCTCGCCACCGTTGGCGACGATGTTGTCGGCAACCTCGCGTCGATGCACCGCGACCGTTCGAGGGAAGTCGAACGCCACACGCACTCGATCGCCTTTGATCGAGACAATGCGAACGACGCCCATCGGGGATGATGGATCTCCGATGACGACTTCTTCACCTTCACGACGCGTAATGACCAGCATGGTGGGGACCTCCTGCCCAGGCGTTCGAGCCTGTCTGCCGCTTGGCTGACATGGTCAGGCTACT
>JASGCF010000210.1 GCA_030054275.1 Limnohabitans sp.
CCCCCGACCGACTTCCCGTTCGCGGAAGGGGTTCGAGCGGCTCGCTTTTCTGTCGCACTTCACGCAGGCGGCTCCACCGCCAGTCACCTCGATTTCTTCCTTGGCAGTGCGACCATCGCGGATAGAAACGCGCGAACCGTGAGGACTTGGCGCGTGCCATGTGCTGCTCTCGCGCGAACTGCCCCTGACGCACCGCTCGTCCCCGGCGCCTATGCCGCGGAGGAGATTGCGCCTCATCGGGCTGCGTATCTTGCATTGCGTCAACGAATCGAATTGTCCGAAGGACGCGGCTCTGTTGAGCCACTTCTCGCCACAGTGTGTCATGCGGATGTTGGCGCGCGAGTGGTCAGAATCGCGACGGAGCAATATCGAATCACACTCAACGCGCGGGGTGGCGCGCACTGGCTCTGCGAGATCGAGTCGATCGCATCCCATCCGAATCAAGATCCGACACGAAAAGTACACGCGTTGTAATCAGAGGAACTTGCGATGACTTTGTCTCAACTCTACAGGTCACTTCGGGCGTGCGTTCGTCCGCTGCTCTGCGCAGTCATCACAACGATGTTCTTGGTGCTTGCATCGCAAGGCGTCGTCACCTTCGCGCAGTCGCAACCTCTCGAATCGATGGCCGAGCCAGCGCAGGCCTCGTCTTCTGCAAACTCTGTCGCACCGCTCACGACATCGGACAGTGACACAACGAAGGGCTTCACATCAGGTGCGGCATCGAGTGTGGCATCGAGTGTGGCATCGACATCTATCGGCCTCGCATTTGTGTTGTGGGGTTTACTGTGCGTATTCCTTCTACTCGCAGGGCTTCCCGGCACTTGGCTTCTCATCGCAACAGCCGTGGCGATCGATTGCATCGATTGGGTATGGCTTGATCCCACAAGTCCGCTGACATTCCACCCACTCACGCTCCTTGCCTGCGCGCTTCTCGCAGGCGTTGGTGAATTGCTTGAGTTTCTGCTTTCCGCGGCAGGCGCGAAGCGATTCGGCGCAAGCGCGCGAGGCATGTGGGGCTCTGTCATCGGCGGCATGCTTGGCGCGGTTGTTGGGTCATTCATGCTGCCGATCATCGGCACCATCTTGGGAGCCGCACTCGGCACCGCGACCGGCGCGATCATCGGAGAGCTTTCTACAGCAAAGCGCACGCTCGGTGAAACTATGAAGCCCGCACTCGGCGCTGTCATTGGGCGCATTCTTGGAACACTTGCGAAACTTCCGATTGCACTCACGGTGTGGGTGGTGCTTGCAATTGCGGTCTTCGCGTAGATTTGGAGTTCACAGTATCGCGGGCTCTGCGTCGACTCTCCATGCGCCCGGCTTGGCACACTTCATGCAAGACGAAGCCAACAATCCCGCCAATCTGAGCATGGCAGCGACCAACATGGATCGAGAACACTCCGGCTCTGATCCTCGCTTTGTTCGTTGGTCTCTTCCAAAGGCCGAGTGGGACGGATACATCGCACGAGTGCAGGCGATTCGTCCGAACATGACGCTTGCCATGACTGGAATCATGGCGGCGTGCTTCGTCGTCGGCTGCTTTCTGCTGTATTTCTTTGCATTTCCCAATCAACCACGCTTGCTCTTCGTCTTGCTTGGCGGCGTCGCTGCGATCTTTATCCCGATGTTCATTGTGTTCGCGGTGATGCGACGCAACATCATTCGGTGGCGTGCGCGTTGCCCGCAGATTTGGAACGCGCACGGATGCCTCTGCCCACTGTGTCTTGCACCTCTTTGCGAAAGTGCGAGTGACTCCGCAAGTTGTGGCCACGGCTTCATCGTCGAAGATCAGCCGTGGATCGTTCGATACTTCGAAGCGATCGCAGGCGCGCCCGAGGAAGTTGTCCGACACCACACGCACGGCGCAAGCGAAATGCGCGCACTGCGCAATCGCGCCGAAAAACGAGGCACACAACCGCGGGGCATCTTCCGTCGCATCGCGCGTACGCTTCGCGTGCTCTGGGATGCATGGCTTGGATTCGATCAACCGATGTGGAAGCGCGTTGTGGGACATCTTGCGCTTGCGGCGATTGTGGTGCTTTTGATCGCACCATTTTCGTGGATCGGCACCATCGTCTTCCTTTGGATGGGTGGATTGTCGTTCATGGGCTATCGCGCGATTTGGAGCGCGACGCACATCGCCAAGCGCCTGCACTGCGCGAAGTGCAATCAAACACTGTTCTCTGCCGATCGCGGCACATGTTGTCCAGAATGCGGCATATCCCTCGCCGAAGCTGGAAGCGTGAAATCCGCGGAAGCGAAGCCGTTCCTCGCACGCCGGGCCATGGGAGTCTTCTTCATTTTCCTCGGCTATTGGTTTCCGATCTATGTCATCCCGATGATCGGACGCGCACTTCCGAACGACGCGCTTTTTGCGATTGCCGAGCGTGTGCCCTCGATTGCTCCGGAGACATTCGGCGTACTAAGCACGCGTCCGCTTCGCGCAGCCGAGCAACGACAACTCGCCGATCTTGTCCTTCCACACATCACGGGATGGGCGCGCGGACAAACGAACCATCGCGGTCGCGAAGCGACCTACATCGCAGCCAGTGTTGCGAATGGCTCGCTGCCCAGCGAATACGCTGAGCGCCTTGCGCATGCGGTGTGCCAGTTGCAGGTCGAAGTGTCATACGTCGTTGACGACGGCGCCGTCGCCGAGCACGACGGCGTCTTCGAAGTCGACGCAGAGCGCGCAGAAAAAGGCATCAAAGTTCGCATGCGCTTCATCGGATTCGGCGAAGCGACGAATCCGCAACTTGGTCCAACTGTTGGCGTACTTTCTTCACTCTCGCTCGATACGACAATGGTGTGGAACGCAACGATGTCGACTCCACCCGCGCTTGCGAGCGACGCGGTCGCCTCGATCGATCTCGCAAGTGATGGCGCGCGACCAACGCCAGGCGACCATCGCATCCTTGTGCGCGCGTTCGTCGCGATCGCGCCTGATTACACACTGATCACATCGTTTGACCAGTCGGGTGCGCCCATCTTGCCGCCGAAATCGCTCGGCCCGTGGCAAGTCGAACGCGCGCACACAGTTCGCATTCGATAAATCTTCTCTCGCAGCATGCAATTGGTTAGGCTGTCGTCATGTGTTGGCCCAACCTGATGTCCACGCCTCTTTCATCACGCCGCTCTCGAAGCATCATTGTGTTGTCGGCACTTTTCGTGGTCGTGGCTTGCATGACAGAGCGCGTACGCGCGACGAATGGATTCCCGCTGCATGAAGAAGAAGAGACCGCTTCGGGCGGCTCGGATGCAGAGTCAACTGCACCAACTCTGCCCCGCGAAGTATTGGCGAAACCTGTGAGCGTTCGTTTTCGGATGCGTGACGGCGCGCGCAAGTCGGGGAAAGTCACCGCACTTTCAAGCGAGGCGATTGAGTTTCTCGCAGCCGAATCAGAGAAGTCGTCAAGTACAGCCACCACGATGCGCTGGCTTGATGTGCTACCAGATGATCTCGACGAGCTCGCAACAAAGACGCTTGATGACGCGCGCGTCGATCATCTGCTGTTGAAAGGCGAGTTGCTTCTCCTTGCCTTCAAAGATCGTGCAGCCGAAAGCGCTTTTGATAAAGCCGAATCACTTGCCGAGAAACTCGCAAAGAAGGCTGCAAAATCTGATGCGACCGGTCTAAGCCCAGCCGAAGTGAGGACGCGCTCAGATGCCGCACGCACGCGCGCGCGCGACACACTTGCCAATCTTGAACATGCCACGCGACTTGCCAAGCATGCAGAGATGAGTGCGCGTATTCCACAAGTCGATGGCGGCGTCGCTGCATGGCCCGTGCTGACACGCGAAGAGCATGAAACAGCCGTCGCCGCGATGAAGGCGCGCGCAGAAGAGATTTGCAAAGTGTCGGGCATGCAGGCTGTTCCCGTAGAAACGCGCTACTTCTTGCTGTACGCAGCCACAAAACGCGATGCTGTGGTTGAGTGTGCGCGCAGTCTTGACGCGATGTACGAGAAAGTGCTTGAACTCTTTGGAATTCCTGCAGGGCTCAATCTCTTCTGGGGCAAAGCCGTTGTGTTGTTACAGCCAAGCGAAGAGAAATTTCGATTGGTTGAGCAAGCAGCCTTTGGCGCGATGATTCCACGCGGTGTTGTTGGGCTTTGTCATCAGGTTGGTCCACAAGTGTTCGTGAACATCTTTTGGACAGACGATCAAGATCGCTTCGACTCAACGCTTCTTCATGAAACAGTGCACGGCATCGTGCATCGCTATCACTCTGCCGCACGACTTCCTGATTGGGCGAACGAAGGGCTCAGCGAGTACATCGCTGCTGTGAGTTTCAAGTCGTCGCCGGTCGACAAAGAGCGACGCCCGCAGGCTCTTGAGTTCATCCGCGGTGGCGGAAATGTGGCCAATGTCATGCGCCTCACCTACGAAAATGGTTCGTGGCCTGGTCCCAACGCGATCGGTTACGCCGTCGGCTATGTGATCGTTGAACTGATGATTCGCCAACAACCTGATCGCTTCGGCGCATGGCTTCGTGCGATCAAGGGCGGGAAGCAGTGGGAACGCGCGCTCGTTGAGGACTTTGGCTACACCGTCGATCAATTCGGCGCGCGCGCCGTCGACTTTTATAAGCGGTCGAAGTAAGGACTCGCATCGCGCGGGATGACGGGTCTTTGAGCGCGAACTCAGCGTTCCACGCGCCTTCGCGCCCCGCCGCTGGCCGCTGCAACTCATGCAGCCACCACGGCTTCCGGAAACTGACGGTTGCACTCTTGACTTCTTGTTTGTCGACCGCGAGACTGCGCGTTCGCAGTATGTCGCTGCGGGGAAGAGAGACACCGGGGCAAGCAGGAGCGTTCCCCTGCTTGGTGCGGAGTCATTGTGCTCCGGTAGCAATCGCATTCGAAAGGATATTGAGATGCGGCATTTTGGTTGGATGGTCGGCGCGCGCGCAGTTGCGGCACGTCTTTCGGTCTCGTGGTGTGGTGCGCTTGCGCTCCTCGCCGCACTCATGTTTGCGCCACTCGCACTCGCGGCCGACCTGCATGTGCCCGCGGATCACGCGACGATTCAGGCGGCGATCAACGCGTCCGTGAACGGCGACACCGTCATCGTTGCGCCAGGGACCTACAGCGAACTCGTTCGATTCAACGGGAAGGCAATCACGCTGCGTTCCGAGTCGGGTGCAGGCAACACGATCATCGACGGTGGCGCACTCGGCACGACCGTGAAGTTCGTCAACGCCGAAACGAACGCGACTGTGCTCGAAGGATTCACGATTCGCAACGGCCGTGCAGCGGTCGGCGGCGGCATGTACATCAACTCGGCGAGCCCGACAATCCGCGACTGCGTGATCGCGTCGAACATCGCGCTCGATCGCGGTGGCGGTGTCGCCGCGGTGAACGCGCGACCGACTTTCACCGATTGCGAATTCAACGCGAACCGCGCGACCGAGCGCGGCGGCGGCGTCTACATGATCGTGAACAGCGACATCGCGTTCACCGGCTGCGATTTCAACCAGAATGAAGCGCGCAACCGCAACGCCGAGAGCGCCGGCGGCGCCGTGGCGGCTGAAACGAGCTCAGATCCGACTTTTGCGAACTGCACGTTTACGGGAAACAAGGCGGAGCCGGATTCGGGCTACAGCGGCAGCGCGCGAGGTGGCGCCGTGTGGACGAGCAGCACCGTTGGTTCCTATGACGGCTGCACCTTCACCAACAATGAAGTGAAACCGCGCGCGGGTGACGGCTACGGCGGCGCGATCTGCGCAAACAGCGCTGCGCCGAGCGTTCAGAATTGCGTGTTCACCGGCAACAAGGTGCAGCAGTTGCAGCCTACCCAAGCAACCGGTCAAGGCGGCGCCGTCTACATGAATACGAGCGGGCTGTTCAACAACAACACCTTCGCGCAGAACTCAACCTCGGGGTTCTCCTCAGCGAACGGAGGCGGCGTTTTTGACGGTGGAAACGGCGAATACAACAACTGCACATACACAGCGTGCGCAGACTCCGGCGCCAACGAAGCCTACGGCGGCTCGTTCTACAGCAGTGGAACCACGACACAAACCAA
>JASGCF010000211.1 GCA_030054275.1 Limnohabitans sp.
AGAACATCCAGAAAGCGCGCGCTCCGTTCGACGGCGATGACTTGTCCAGTCGGTCCGACGATTCTTGCCAAATCGACGGCAGCGAAGCCGGGGCCTGCGCCAACATCCAAGACTCGCGAGCCTCGGCCAATTCCCGCTTGACGCCATGCCGTTTGCACTTCCTCCGTCCAAATGGTGTGTTGGAAGGCAAGTCGTGCGACTTCGGCATCGTGGGTACCGAGGACATACTCTTGATCGGCAGCGTGGGACATATGCGTATTGCTCGCGATGCAGAGACTGGATGCGCACGAAGGGCGCGGCAAACGAAAGACGACGACCGAGGTTTCTCGCAGCCTCCGACAGCAAAGAGCCGATGTTGGGGCACACGGGAGCGTACTTCAAGGTGCGACATATGTCGGGATCACCGCAAAAAAACCGTGCAGCACAGCGGTTCATCCGCACGCGCGTTCGTGCACATTCGTTTCTGTTGCAAGCAAGGTTGGCGATTTCACTGGCGTGGGTCGCGGGCTTTGTGAATGTGGTTGCCGTCATCGTGTGTGGGACGGTTGTCAGCCATGTCACGGGACACGCGAGTCAAGTCGGAAGAAACATCGGCGAGGCAACATGGCAGGCGGCTTTGGTGCCTGCGGCGCTGATCGCAGCATTCTTCGTTGGTGCTTTGGCATCTGGCTTCGCCATCGAGTTTGGACGCCAACGCGGATGGGCATCGGTGTATGTCCTTCCGGCCTCGATGGAACTTGTACTACTCGCCACCTTCGGTCTTCTTGAGTCATTCGGAGTGGTGCCGTTCAGCACAAGTCAAGAAATATCACCAGTGATTTCGTCGGCGATGTCACCGGCGATGTGGTGGATGATCTTGATTGTCTCGGTCGCTCTAGGTCTTCAGAATGCAACGATTACGCGTATTTCAAGCGGCGTTGTGCGAACAACGCACTTGACCGGCGTCATCACCGATCTCGGTCACGAGTCTGCCCAGCTTTTGATGATTCGGCAGAAGCTTCACGCGCCCACTCATGACGCAGGCTCTGATGGTCCATCATTCCAACGACTTTTTCTTCTTGCGTCGATCGCTGGATCCTTCGTGTTTGGAAGTGCGTGTGGCGCGCTTTCAGAGCGAACGCTTGGGCATCTCGGGATGCTGCCGCCGATTCTGCTCCTTGTGTGGATAGTCATTGCGGATCTGCGTACGCCGATTTGCGCAATAGAACCCGCGATGCTTGCCGCTGACGATTGTGGTCGCAGCGACATCATGCTCTTTCGGGCAATTCCGCGTGGAGGCGATGGTATCGAGGCGCATCTCCCCAATCTCGCTGCATGGATTGCCGCGCTTCCCGAGAACACACGAGCTGTCGTACTTGATTTGCGGCTCGTTCGCGTCTTGGGACCCCTTGGCGCATCTGCGCTCGAGGCGCTCTTTACAGCAGCAGACCGACGCGGTGTTCAGATATGCGTCGCCGGTATCGACGACATTGACGCGGCAACAGTCAACGCTTTGACGCGCGCAAACCTCCTGCACGAAGGGAATTTCGCGAAGGAGGTTGAGAGTGCGATGCGCCTGGTCCATCGGACCAATCCCGATGCAGACAACTTTGTGAAGTGAGGAATCGGGTGGCGAGATACTGCGAAACATCACTGCCTTCCGCGTAGGAGAGCCCGAGAGATCCACGCTGCAATCGAGGCAATGCAAAAGGCGACGAAACTTGTGACCAACAATGCCATGGCAGGACTTGCGTGCTCTCGCGCAGCAGTGAAAAACGCAGCGAGAAGTAAACCGAAGCCAGCGGATACCGAAGCCGCAGCCACGAATGCAGTCACGAATGCAGTCACGAGTGCTGGCGCAATCGCTGCGATACACGCGGACCCTGCGCTCGCGAACAACTTTCGAACTTGTTCGCGTTGATCATCGAGCGCGATCGATGCGACCGCTGCGATGAGCGCGGCGACCTGTGCGAACACGCCATGACCGCGTCGATTCGGTTGCGCGGGTTGGGTACGCGCGTTCATATGCATGTTGGAACTCGTCTGGTCACTCGCGCTTCGTGAGTCGCATTCCGAGCATCGCACCAACCGTGAACGCCGTCGCGATCGCGAGAAAGGGATGCGCCGTCACCTGACCTTCTGCGACTTCTGCAGCTGCGCGCGCCTTGTTCGATGCATTTTTCGCTGCCTCTTGGGCGCCTACGCGTGCCGCGCGCAGCGTGTCTGCACCAAGCCCCGCGATATCCCCGCGCAACTGGCGAAGATCTGCCTTGATGCGATCAAGTTCGCGAGCAAGATCCGAGAGTTCATCGATACCGACAGTCGAATTGCGATCCATGATGTGTTCAACCTCCTGCACTCGGTTGTGTATCGAAGTACGCGGACACCCCGCAGAAATGCTCGTACAAAACCGTGAAGCGAGGCCATGGAAGGCCGGATGATCCGCTGCAGCCATCGGAAATTTTCCGGTAGTTCTCTGGGCAGCCGAATTGTCGGTTGTTCCGGTTCTTGCAGTCATGCAGAGTGCACTCCGAAGATCAAGAACTCTTCCGCATCGTGCACAGATCACAGCGTGCCTCTAGTACTGCATGAACACTGGAACATCTATGACAGATGCATGGACGGTTGATCCTGTGCGGCGCTCCATCGTTGGTGCGAGGGAGCATGCCACGAAAGTTTCGAGCGTTGCTCCAACACTTGTTCCAATCGAAGGTCCAATCAAAGGTCCAATGGAGGCAGCAATCAGCGCGTGCATCGTTCCGATCGATTTTTCGCCACCATCGATGATGGCATTGCAGTGGGCAGCGTTTCTGGCAAACGCGAGCGCGTTGCGAGTGATCGCGCTGCACGCCTTGCAGCCGTCGCATGTTGCGTCGACGGATCGAACAGTTGCAGCACAGATTGACGATGCGTGCGAGCGCATGACCAAACTGTGCGAGCCATTCGCCACAGGAGTGTCCCCGATGGAAGTTGTTGCGACCATCGCGGATCCTGTGGATGCGATTGTGCAAGAATCGCAGCGTGTAGAGCATCCGATGATTGTCATGGGAAATCGCGGTCTTTCTCGACTTCGCCGTGTCTTTTTAGGAAGTGTCGCGGACCGCGTTGAGCGTGCGGCGCAGTGTCCAGTGCTGGTCGTACACGAGGACAATGAACCACCTGAGCGTGTCTCGACTCGTGGTGATGATGTGCTTCGCGACCATGTCTTGCGCGCTGTGATCGGAATCGACTTTCACAGAAGTAGCGAAGTTGCGTTGGCAGGTTTTCGAGCACTCGCGCGAGGGATACAGCGCGCCGGTTCCCGAGTGGAGATCACTCTGATTTCTGTGCTTCAGCAAGCGCAGTATGTTGATGTTTCAGATGTGCCAGTCGTCATGGCGCCAGATTTTGGCGCGCTTGAACAGGACACCACTGAGCGACTCCGACGAGTTGCGAAGGCGCTACGAATCGAGGGTTTCATTCCTCAGATCGTGGTCGACCGTGGTGACGCAGCACTCCGGATACTGCAGTGTGCACGAGAGAACCGAGCGGACATGATCGTTGTTGGACGACATGCGCAGCATCCTCTCTCGCGTTTCCTTTTAGGGAGCACAGCCGAACGCGTGCTCCATGGTTCGCGCGTGCCAGTATTGACCGCACGAGATGCAACGACGGCATCCATTTCGTCGTCTGTCGGAACGGCCACCGCGTACGAAATGCCATCAAGACCAAAGGTACAAGCGCGCATCGTGACTTGACCGTGCATGCAGATTGCGGTCACCCGTGACCCAAAATGCAAGCATGTCTTCGCGTGGAATTGCGCGAAGCAAACTCTACGAATAGCGCACCAATTTCGGTTCAGTTCACAACATCTCATGCTGCGGGAGTGCCGCAGAGAGGTGCATGAATTCGCAGCGCATTGCTTACGCAGTGCAGGAGGGTGATGACATGACAACCGCGTTGATGAAAAGCGACACGCAAATCAAAGCCGATGTGCTGAATGAACTCAAATGGGATTCGCGCGTCGATGAGACTGATGTCGGGGTGCAAGTGCGCAATGGCATCGTGACACTCGTCGGAACAGTGGATGTGTACGCCAAGAAGATCGCGTCGCGCGAAGCTGCGCACCGAGTTCATGGGGTGCTTGATGTGGTCGATGAATTGCAGGTGAAGGTCCCTGGAATCGGCGCACGCACCGATACAGAAGTTGCGCGTGCTGTGCGGGAGGCGCTTGAGTGGGATGCGTTCGTTCCGGACGACAAGATTCGTTCGACCGTGTCCCTCGGAATCGTCACGCTTGAGGGACAGGTGCAGACCTGGGCTCAGCGAGCCGATGCAGAGCGCGCTGTGCGCGGCTTGACTGGCGTGCGTGGTGTGATCAATCAAATCACAGTCATGACAAAGCCTGTCGATCCCATTCGCATCAAATCGGATATCGAAGACGCGTTGCAGCGCCAAGCAGAGCGTGAGGCGCGACGCTTAGATATCGCTGTCAAGGATGGCGTCGTGACCATCACCGGCCGAATTCGTTCTTGGGCCGAGAAGAACGCCATTGATCGCGTTGTTGGATTCGCACCAGGCGTTCGTCGCGTGGATGACCGCTTGATTGTCGATCCATACGAGTGACCAATCATGAACTCCGCGCGGGCGGCGGATTGGCGTTGGGCGTTCCAATGTCATCCGCCGCTCGCCTCTTGCTCAACTAGGAGAAAGCAATGAATCTCAGCCTTTGGAATCGTAATCCGATTGTGGATGAATTCGCGCGTGCGCGCGATGACATGGATCGCATGCTCGGACGCTTCGTTGGCGGTATGCCGACGACATTCGGCGGAAATCTTGGCAATTTCGCGCTTGGCGCACGCTTGGAAGGGTGGGTCCCGCCGGTCGATGTTGGTGAGACCGACGATGAGGTGACGGTGCGAGCCGAGATCCCCGGAATCGCTCCACGCGATCTCGAAATCACAGTCGCTGGCAATATTCTGAACATCGCGGGACAGAAGTCAGAGAAGGAAGAGACCGAGCGCGAAGATTTCTATCGCTGTGAGCGTCGCTTCGGCAGTTTCCGTCGTGTGATCGAATTGCCAGATTCGATTGATCCCGATCGTGTGGCGGCAGATGTCGATCAAGGCGTTGTCACCATTCGCATCGCGAAGAAACCAGGTGAACGCACTCGTCGGGTCGAGATCAAGCCAGCAACGCGTCGCGTCACCGTTCCGAGTTGAACCTGCAAAGGAGATAGGCATGTCACCAGTTGCGACATCCAATATGCATTCGCTGCGAGATTTGCTTCTCGAGCAACTCAATGAGTTGTATGCTTGCGAAATTCACTCCGAAAGTGTTCTTCCAAAGCTCGCAAATTCCGCGGGCTCGGCGAAGTTGTCGGAAGCACTTCGTACGCATCTTGATGAAACCAAGCAGCACATTGCGCGGCTTGACCGCGTGTTCGGTGAGCTCGGAACGAAGCCTCGAAAGACAGAAACCCATGGTTCCAAGGGAATTCTGGAAGACTGCACGGCCATTGCGGGCAGGGGAAAGATCGAGCCACATGTGCGTGACGCCGCATTGATCGCTGTCATACAGCGGCTCGAGCATGACGAGATTGCTGGGTATGGGTGTGCCCGAACATGGGCGACACTGCTGGGGCACCAAGCAGCTGCAGCGGAGTTACTCAAGACGCTCACAGAAGAGCGTCGGTGTGACGAAGCGCTTTCGAAGATTGCCGAGTCACTCAACAAGAGTGCGCTCGAGCCTGCGATCGCGGGGCGGTAGGGGAGACGAGTTCGCAACCGCGAACAGTCAAAGGAAATGGTGAAACGCATGGCCGCACCCGGAGGGGTGCGGCTGTGTTTTTCTGCAATCAATGTCTCGCGCGAAGGAGTCGATTGGGAGTCGGTTGGGATTCGATTGCGAGTACATCGCAAACGACTCCACTTCGAGTTGGGCTGTGCGTCTTGAGCGTGAAGACACCAGACGCGCAATGTCTTGACGGGTGCAGTGATCACAGGACGGCACGCATCGAAAGGGACCTCGCAAGAATCGCGAAGTCCCTTGGTGGTCACTTT
>JASGCF010000212.1:0-2621 GCA_030054275.1 Limnohabitans sp.
CGGATTGCGAGATTTCCTACCGCGATGCGCGCGCTCGCGACCGTCACGAGTGCAGAAGACGCTCGATGGAAGCCGGCGCCCGAGCATTGGTCGATCCTCGAAGTATGTTGTCACATGCGCGATGAAGAGCACGAAGACTTCGCGACGCGGATCGCTTCAACACTTCGCGATCCTTCGCTTGCATGGCCACGACTTGAACTCGAAGGAATCGCCGAACGTCGCAGCTACAACTCGCAAGACTTGGGCGCGACACTCGATGATTTCGCAGAAAAGCGCGCAGCGAACATCGCGTGGCTTCAGCAACAACTCGCGACCGCCGATTTCACGAAGTGCTATGTCCATCCGAAGTTCGGAGCACTGCACGCGGGAATGCTGCTTGCGTCGTGGGCGGCCCACGACGCGCTCCACGCGCGGCAAATCTCAAAGCGACTGTACGAATTGGCAGTGCGCGACGCGGGCTCCTACTCCGTGCGGTACGCCGGTGAGTGGTGATCAAAAAGGAAAGAGGCCGACGCAACGCATCGGCCTCTTGAATCAAAGTCATGCCACGGCGTAGTCGCCCACGCACACTCACCCGTTCCACTTGAGGTGCATCGGGCCCTTGTACTCGGCAAGAGGGCGAATGATGCGGTTGTTCGCGTGCTGCTCCATGATGTGCGCGCACCAACCGGTGATGCGGCTTGCCACAAAGATCGGCGTGTATTGCGGCACAGGAATGCCCATGATGAAATAGGTCATACCGCACGGGAAATCGACATTCGGGTGGATGTTCTTGTCGCGCAGCATGATCGCCTGCACTTCATCACCCATATCGAACCACTTCTTGCTTGATGGACCCTGCTTCTCCGCGAGTTTGAGGCCCCAACGGCGAAGAATGCCCGCGCGGTGATCGCCGTTCTTGTAGACGCGGTGACCGAAGCCCATGAGTTTGCGCTTCTCTGCGAAGGCGCGCTGCATCCATGCGTCGATGGTCATCTTTCCGCCCGCGCAATCGCGGTCGATGTCTTTCAGCATCTCCATCGCCATCTCGTTGGCGCCGCCGTGGAGCGGACCCTTGAGGGCGCCGATGCCGCCGCAGACCGCGCTGTGCATGTCGGTCTCAGTCGATGAGATCACGCGGCAGGAGAAAGTCGACGCGTTGAAGTCGTGCTCGGCGTAGAGGACAAGCGAGACATCCATGATGCGCGCCGCGAGTTCATCAGGCTTCTTGCCGGTGATCGACCAGAGCAAGTTGGCTGCGTGACCTAGCGACGGATCTGGGTCGACTGGCGACTGTCCGTCGAGCGTGCGCTGACAAGCGCCGATGATCGTCGGGATCTGCGCGAGCAGGCGCTTCGACTTGCGGAGTTCAGCTGCGGGCGAGTTGTCCTCGCAGTCAGGGTCGAGGTGCGAGAGGAGCGAGACGCCCGTGCGCAGGATCGACATCGGATGCGCGTTTGGGCTTTCCTTCGCGACGCGCACGATGGCGTCGCGCACGCTTGCAGGAATCGCACGCATCGACGCGACTTCCGCCTTGAAAGCGGCGAGCTCGGAGGCCGAAGGCTTGTGACCGACGAGAAGAAGATGCGCGACTTCTTCGAACGACGCGTTCTCTGCGAGATCTGCGATCTCGTAGCCGCGATAGATGAGTTCGGTTTGCGTGACGGCGCAGATCGATGTCTCGCCGACAGTTTGACCTGCGAGGCCACGGGTGTCGACGGGCTTGGCGGACGGTGCTGGCGCTGTGCTCATCTTGAATCTCCTGTGGGATTGAACCCAACGCGCTGTGCAAAAAGCAGCACGCGTAGGCGCAAGAGTCTACAGAGTCCGGTGTTGTTCGTGGGTCTTTGCGAGGCGCGCGTGCGGCCTGATTTTGCACCGTGTTACAGTCCATCCATGCATGCAGTCCGCGACTCCCGCCCTCTTGGGCGCCTTATCCATGGCGTTCTCTCGCTTTCTCTTCTCGCGGCACTTCCCGCCTGTGTCAGCCAACAGCGCACGCCGGATGTCGCGCCTTCGCCGACCGAGCGCGTGGCCGCCCTGTTGTGTGGTCATTTCACCAGTGCGGCGCAAGCCAAAGCAGACCCCGAGTACTTCGAGGTGCACCTTCATATGACACAGATCTGGCCCGAACGCGCGGACGGCCCGTGGCTTTATGTCGAGCAAGCGATGGCAACGGCGCTCGAGAAGCCGTATCGGCAACGCATCTATCGCTTGACAGCGTGTCCGAGTTGGAACAGTTCGATCGCAATGACATGTGTGCGAAGTGAAGTGTTCGAGTTGCCGAATGCCACTGATCGCGTGGGTGCGTGGAGCGATCCGTCGCGATTTGCAAGTGACTCGCCGGACACGCTTGTGCAACGCGAAGGCTGCGCGATTTCGCTCATGCCCACGCAAGCGCGAACCGTGGACAATGCACGCGAAGTTGCTCGTGATGTGTGGAGCGGCTCCACCGAAGGGGATCTCTGTCTCAGTACGCTGCGCGGCGCAACCTACGCGACCAGCGAAGTGTGGCTCTCGCCAGAACTCCTTCGCACTTGGGATCGCGGGTTTGATGCGCAAGGCACGCAAGTGTGGGGCGCGAAGAAAGGCCCGTACGAGTTCGTGCGCGTGCATGCGCGCGAAGTGAAGTGAGCGTAAAA
>JASGCF010000212.1:2721-5989 GCA_030054275.1 Limnohabitans sp.
TAAAAATGACGCGCCGCGAGCCTAAAAATCACGCGCCGCGAGCCTAAAAACGACGCGCCGCGTGTCCCTTTCGACACGCGGCGCATCCCCTTTTTTGGATCGTCGTGGTTCCCGCCACGGCGCTCCTATCCCAAACCTTCGCAACTGTGAGATGAACTCGCAGTCAGAAGGCCCTCCGAGAAATCTCATGTTCAGGCGTCCCCGAACATGAGCGTGTGAGCGGCAGGTTCCCTTTCCGCCGTTCACTGGCAACTGGTCATGATTCCAATCGCCGTCCCTTTTTACCTCCGCCCGTCTTCAGGTCCCTCAACCCAAAGACTTGCGTCCACGCCGGTCCCTAAACCGACGCGAGAACGGGTTGCCCCGTCTTGTGCATTGTTCCGCATCTCGCGCACTGTTGCTCCTCAATCTTGCATTTTTCGTAACTTTTCCTCGGCTGCAGTCTCGTTGTGATGCACCAAGCGTGTTATCGCTCTTGAGCGCAGACCAGTCCGCGTGCCAACCCCCGTCTCTCTGAGGATTTGTGATCGATGTCTTCCGCCCGATCCAACCAAACGACTTCCGCAAATCTTGCGTGGCTCTGGCGGATTGCGGGGGTCAGCGCGCTCGCGCTCATTCCCGTCTGGATTGAACAACCTCTCGAGGCTGCGGACATGCAAACTCCAAAGCATGCCGTCGAGTGGCGCGAGTATCGATCTCGCGCTGCGCGTGTCGCGGGCACCGTTTCAGACGAGGAATTGCGCGAGGTGGCGAGTCTTGTTGATCTCACGCTCGCCGAGTGTCAGTTGCGCTTCGCAGCAGTTGCGCCGCGAGTGCCCGAGCAACCGCGCATCGTTGCGTGCGCGACGGAAGCGGAACTCGCGAAGTATCTCGCGCAGCGTGGAATTCCAGCGCCACCGCGTGGTGAGTCTGCGCGCTTTCACGGAACCGAGGGCGCGACCGTGGCGGTGCAACTGGAGAGCGCGCCGTGGAGCGCGACAGCGCGGGTGATTCGTCGCGAAGTTGCGCGCATGTTTCTGCATGAGCGATTCGCAGCTCGCGTACCCGAGTGGCTTGTGCAAGGTGTCGGAGAGTTGTTCTGCGATGCACCGATCATCGACGGCAAGATTGCGATCGGTTCTGCAACGCGCGGGCCGATCGAATCTGTGCGCGCAGCGATCGACGCAGGCTCTGATATCACGACAGAACGCATCTTCAGCATGGATCGCGCAACATGGGGAACGAATGCGAAAGGCGGCGGCGGAAAGGTGCAATCTGCGCAAGCCCTGTCGATGACGCGCTTTCTGTTGTGTGTCGAGGGCCCGCGACAGCCAGCGGCGATGGATGCGTATTTCCGCGCGATTCGCGATGGAACCCCGCACAGCGATGCGTTCGTGCGTGCGTTCGGCGCGACGGGCGAAGCAGACTTTGCGAAGGCATGGCGTGCATGGGCGCTTCAAACAAGTGCAAGTCCAGAGGCGGAAGCAGCGTTGCGACTTGAGTTTCTTGCTGAAGGAATCGCGCAACTTGCTGCTTTCGATCCAAGTGTGTTTCGAAGTGATACCGATGATGCAACGCCACGCCGCACAGAGGCAGCGTGGATGGAGTTTGTACTAGGGCAGTTGGCTGCGAGAGACTTTCGATTGCCGTTCGCGACATGCGGCCTCGGGCGCGTGATCGATGCGAACGATGCCGATTTTGTTGCAAGCGATGATCGCACACGCATGATGTTCGTACTGGTGGTACCCGAGCGAACGCGCGCTCGCTTCGGCACCGCGGTGCAACTTCCAACAGCACAGACTGTCGGGCTTGGGAGTCGTGAGCTTGATGTGCGATGGTTGAAAGCGGCGAAGGCCGCGTCTGAATCGACGCCGTTACCAAAGAGCGGCGCTGTGCGAGATCGCGTATCGCGATTTGCGCTTGTTTCAATGCGTGCAAAGCGCGATGGATGAAGCGTGCGCGTGTTCCTTGAAAAGTGTCGAGGTTCGGTGTTCGGCGAAGCCCGACACTTGTGCGTCAAGTCAGCACCGCCACTCACTTGCGCGGCCGCGTGGCGCGAGTTCGCGGCCGCGTGGCACCCGGTCGACTTCGTCGACCGGCGACAAACGCGAGATCCACACCAAACTCCGATTGGCAACGCCAATCGCCAACGGCCTAGCGGGTGCTTTCGAAGTTCCGAGCAAAGTCGGGGTGACAGGATTTGAACCTGCGGCCTCTTGCTCCCGAAGCAAGCGCTCTACCAAGCTGAGCTACACCCCGTCTACACCCCGCCCACATCTCGCAAACGGGCCGCAGACGATACCGACCGTTGCACCACCGCACAAGTTCAACGGACTCCCATCGCGGCCTGAATCTACCGCGCGGGGACATCGAACACACCGCCCCTAGCAGTGAGTTATGCAGCCGCGGGGCCCCGCTGGCTTGGGTTCAAACCCGTGCCCATCGCAGTCGTGCAACTTGGATGGCTCTCCTCCGCTCCGGACCTGCCGTCCCTGCGTGTGGGGTAGTTCACTCTCGTTCAGTGCATCAGATATCGCTGTTTCTATTCCGGAGGTCACCTCATGAAGACACGAACCACGCTCATCGCAACCACCCTGCTCGCCTCTGTCATGGCCTCGACGCTTGCTGTCGCAGGCGTCACACCGCTCAACGCGAACGGCTCGAAGCGCCGCGTCAGCGCCACGGTCAACACCACGACCAAGCTCGTCTCCGAGCCGATCGTCGAGAAGAAGATCGAAGCCTCACAAACTTGGGTGCCGGAACTTGTCGAGGCGTCGACGGCCACCGCGACTATGTACATCGAAGAGCCGATCAAGCCGATCATTCCGATCATCGCAGCGCTCACGAGCCTCGACTGCAACAACAACGGCATCGCAGATACCACGGAAATCTCTGCGGGCGCGATCGACTTTGACGGCGACAGCATCCTCGACGCTTGCGAAACTCGCCTCGGAGACCTCAATCTCAACGGCACGATCGATCAGCAAGATGTCAGCATCCTCGTCGGTTGGTGGGGCATTGCAAATCCGCTCTACGGCGACCTGAACTTCGACGGCGTGGTTGACGCGAACGATCTTGGCATCCTGCTCGGTCGTTTCGGCGCTGTGACCTACTGAACCGTCTCTCACAACCATCTTTTCTCGCAACGAGCAGGGCCAAAACCCTGTTCGTTGTCGTTTTCGCGCAAACAATATCGCTGTCGCGGTTGCAAGACGCCTGCCGCGCGGCATCCTTCATCCCGCGAACTCGTCCTTCGCACTCGGCTTTGCTGTTCGCCGAACTTCTGATG
>JASGCF010000003.1:0-9673 GCA_030054275.1 Limnohabitans sp.
GACGTGAGAAATCTCGCCGTCCGCACGATCTTTCGGCACGTCGATGTCCGCAGTGAGTGCGCTGCCACCAAATGCGCGCAGGTCGATCTCCGCCACCTTGTGCTCAACCGCCCCGAGTGCACGCGCGAGTTCTGCAGCGCGATCCAACTCAACCAAATGGCGTTGCCCGTAGCGGAAACTCAGCGCATGACACGCGTAGCCCTCGCGCCGCATCCATGCGAGAACGGTCGCACTATCAAGGCCTCCGGAAAGCAAGACAACAGCGCGCTTCATACCGGACTCGGCACACTTTCGAGAACACGCTGCATGATGCGACGCGTGGTCAGCGTGTCACCTTGATGCATGTAGGTGCGACTGATCACGCGGTGCGCACACACCACGAGGACATTCGACACGATGTCGTCGGGCACGCAGTACTCACGACCAGCAACCAATGCTGTGGCACGAGCTGCTGCAGAAAGCGCCAACGCGCCGCGCGGCGAGATACCCACTTGTAAATCTTCACTCGTGCGCGTGGCCGTCGCGATCGCCACGATGTACTCGACAAGCGCGCGATCCATCCGAACTTTGTCGACCGCCGATTGCAACGCAAGCACATCCTCGTGGCCCATCACCGGCTCGAGATCCGGCAGTGCTGTGCGCGCTGGTTGCCGCTCAATCACCCGTGCTTCGTCATCAGGAGATGGATAGCCGAGTGAAATACGCATCAAAAAGCGATCAAGTTGATTCTCAGGAAGGAAGTAGGTTCCCTCGAATTCGTAGGGATTCTGCGTTGCAACCACAAGAAATGGTTGCGGCAGATGGTGCACCACGCCCTCAGCAGAAACGGTGCCATCCGACATCGCCTCCAAGAGCGCTGCCTGTGTGCGCGGCGTGGTGCGATTGATTTCGTCTGCGAGTACGACATTCGCGAAGACTGGCCCTTCGCGGAATTCAAAAGTTCCAGCGTCTTGGCGGAAAATGCTGGTGCCAGTCACATCCGATGGAAGCAAATCGGGCGTGCATTGGATGCGTGCAAAACGACATCGCAGCGAGCGCGCAAGCGCATTGGCGAGGACCGTCTTTCCAACGCCGGGCACATCCTCAATAAGCGCGTGGCCGCGTGCAAGAAGGCAGATGATCAAGCGATCCACAGCCTGAGCATTCCCCATGTACACGGAGACGATGTTCGATCTGAGGGCCTCGATCCGGTCCTGCATAGCCTGCATCGCTCGAGTGTACCACCACCACAACTTGGACCACGCGCGCCGATCACCCACAGTTGCCATGCACACCCCGCCGCGCGTACAACACATCGCGCGGCATACTTGTGAACGAAACCACCATCCGACACCCACTCCCGTGTTCGCGATGCGGCTACGACCTCGAAGGTTTGGCTGCACGCGGGCGATGTCCGGAATGCGGGCAGGCCGTGCTTGACTCACTTGTCACACAGGTCGATGTCGAAAGCGCAACGCTCGCACCAACCACAGCGATTCGCCGTACTTCAACGGTCATTTTCCTCATCGCACTCGGTGCGTTCGGTGGTTCAAGCCCGTTTCTGGCCGTGCTCCTCACACGGGTTGGGAACGCACTCGCGCTTGATGCAAGCGTGCTCGATTCACTCGCGACAACGCTCCGCGCCATCACCACAGGCTCCACATTGATCGGAGCGCTCGGCGCGCTTCTCATCTTGCCTTGGACACGCGAGCGGAACATTCTCCGCCCACGGATCCTGGGCGTGTTTGGCTTCCTGATGTGGTGCGCCCTCGCTCAAGGACCGATGAGCGATGCAACCGCACCACTCTCTACCCTCCCGCTGATCGTGGTCCTGCTGGCACTCGCGCCGCTCTTGCAACGACTCGGTCCCCGTTGTCACGCGTATCGCAACGCGCGAGCGACCGCCCAGCGAATTGATGGGTTGGTGATTTCCACCGCAATCGCCGGCGCCGCAAGTCTTGGGAGTGCACTGCTCGACGCGGGATCGATGTCGATTGGCGGACTCGGCGAGGATATCTCGCTGTTTCTCACGATCATTGCGACGGCTGCGGGCGGCCTCACTGTCCTCGGTTTGGCCTATTTGATGCTCAACGCGATTTGGATCATCCGCGCAGCCGGCCATCCGCTCTTGACCGTGGATGAGGCGTTTGGAACGCAGGCTCGGGCGCCGGGCGAACAAATCTCGCGCGAAACCCACCCTTAAAGCGGCGCGAGATGTACTTGCGGCGGTGCGTGAAGATGTGCAGGAAGTTGTGCGGAAAGATCTGCGCCACTTGGTACGGCACGGGTCTGCCATTCCGGCAGCGTTTCCTATCGCTCCCGCGGTTCTGTCAGCGGGATGCGAACGCGGCGTGACGCGCGGTCATGACACAAATACCTTTGCGATATGAACTTAGACCTGTGTCTGCCGCGAACACCCGCCGGAACTGCGTTGCCAACACGCCACACTCAACTGGTACGCCCTTTGTATGGTCGGCGCCCCTCCCCAGATTCGCTTGGGGAAGATTTGGATGAGCGCACTTTGGTTGAGCGTCCTCGCGACGCTTGGAGATTGACCACGATGGCCGTCAAAGAACTTTCGTTTGAAAATGAGGCACGCAAGAGCCTCCTCGCTGGCGTCGAGAAACTCGCAGCCGCCGTCAAGAGCACCCTCGGCCCCCGCGGCCGCAACGCCGTCCTCGACAAGAGTTGGGGCGGACCGACCGTCACCAAGGACGGCGTCTCGGTTGCAGAAGAGATCGAACTCCGCTGCAAGGTCGAGAACATGGGCGCGAAGCTCGTGAAGGAAGCTGCCTCGAAGACCTCCGACGACGCAGGCGATGGCACCACCACCGCAACCGTCCTCGCTGAGGCGCTCATCAAGGCGGGCTTCCGCCAGATCGCTGCCGGCGCCGATCCGAACTCGGTCGTGCGCGGCATGAAGAAGGCCGTGACCGCCGTTGCCGCGAAAATCGGCGAGAGCGCGCGTCCGGTTGAGAGGATCTCCGGCGGCATCGCGGCAGTCGCATCGATCAGCGCGAACAACGACACATCGATCGGCAAGATCATGGCCGAAGCGTTCGACAAGGTTGGCAAGGACGGCGTCATCACCGTCGAAGAAGGCAAGTCGCGCGACACGACCATCGATGTCGTCGAAGGTATGCAGTTCGACCGCGGCTACCTGAGCGCGAATTTCGTCACGAATACCGACGAAATGACCTGCGAGTTCTCGAAGGCACTCGTCCTCATCTACGAAGACAAGATCGACAATCTCGCGAAGTTCGTGCCCTTCCTTGAGAAGGTCATGGAGTCGAAGAAGCCGCTCCTCATCATCGCGGAAGATGTCACCGGCGAAGCACTCAGCGCGCTCGTCATCAACAAACTCCGCGGCGTGCTCAATGTCTGCGCCGTGAAGGCGCCAGGCTACGGCGATCGCCGCAAGGCCATGCTCGAGGACATCGCCACGCTCACGGGCGGCAAGGCGATCATGAAGGATCTCGGCATCGAACTCGACAAGGTCACGATCAAGGATCTTGGTCAAGCAAAGAAGCTCATCATCGACGGCGATAAGACGACGGTCGTTGAGGGCGCTGGCAGCACGACCGCGATCAAGGGCCGCTGCGACCAGATTCGCGCTGAAATCGAGCGCACCGACTCTGACTACGACCGTGAGAAGCTCCAAGAGCGTCTCGCGAAACTCGCTGGCGGCGTTGCACAGATCAATGTCGGCGCCTCGAGCGAAGCCGAACTCAAGGAGAAGAAGGCTCGCGTCGAAGACGCGCTCCACGCAACGCGCGCAGCGGTTGCCGAAGGCGTCGTCGCTGGCGGCGGTACGAGCTTCATTCGCGCGATTCCCGCGCTTGACAAGGTCCGCAAGGATTGCGTTGGCGACGAGATCGCCGGCGTCGAAGCGGTTGCCGAAGCACTCTGCGTTCCACTCCGCACGATCGCGGAAAACGCGGGCGAAAAGGGCACTGTTGTTGTCGCGAAGGTCAAGGAAATGAAGGCCGACGAAGGCTTCAACGCGCTGTCGCTTGAGTACGGCGATCTCGTCAAACAAGGCGTCATCACGCCAGCGAAGGTCGACCGCACTGCGCTGCAGAATGCGGCAAGCGTTGCGGGCCTCATCCTCACCTGCGACTGCGCGATCAGCGAGAAGCCACAGCCAAAGGAAGCTGCTGGCGGCCACGGCCATGACCATGACCACGGCATGGGCGGCATGGGTGGCATGGGCGGCATGGGTGGTATGGGCGGAATGGGTGGCATGGGTGGCATGGGCTTCTAAGCCAACACCTCGCACTTCCGATCGCACACTCCACTCTCTTCAATCAACAATCACACACGCGCGGCACACAACATTCGCCGCGCTCGACACACGAAAGACGAGCACAACATGTCGAACGTTCGACCCCTCGAAGATCGCATTCTCATCAAGCCGATTGAACCCGAGACCAAGACCGCAAGCGGCCTTTTCCTTCCTGAAACTGCGAAGGAACGCCCCATGCAGGGCACCGTCGTCTCGACGGGTCCAGGCCTCCTTCTTGACAACGGCGATCGCGCTCCGGTCGCTGTCAAGAAGGGCGACACCGTGGTGTATGGCAAGTACGCCGGCACCGAAATCGAAATCAAGAACATCAAGCATGTGATCATGCGCGAGAGCGAACTGCTCGGCGTGATGACCAAGTGATTCGCTCGCACCGAGCAAACGAAAGAGAGACCACTCATGGCTCAAAAGCAAATGAAGTTTGATGCGGCTGCGCGCGCGGAACTCAAGCGTGGCGTGGACCAGCTCGTGCAAGCAGTCGCGGTGACGATGGGCCCAGTCGGGCACAATGTGCTCTTCGCGAAGAGCTACGGCGGACCGCAGATCACCAAGGACGGCGTCACCGTCGCCAAGGAGATCGATCTCCCCGCGCCATTCGAGAATATGGGCGCGAAGATGGTGCAGCAGGTTGCAAAGAAGACCGCGGATGTTGCTGGCGACGGCACCACCTGCGCGACCGTGCTCGCGGGCGCGATCTTCAACGGCGGCCTCAAGTACATCGCATCCGGCGCGAACGCTGTGGCGATCCAGCGCGGCATCAACGCTGCAGCCATCGCAGGCGCGGACGCTGTGACCGCCATGGCGCAGAAGTGCAAGGGCAAGGGCGATCTTGAGAAGGTTGCTACCGTGTCTGCAAACCACGACGTCGCGATCGGCCGCCTCATCGCAGAAGCGATCGACAAGGTTGGCGCAGACGGCGTCTGTGAAATCGAAGAAGGCAAGACGGCCGAAACGACCCTCGATTATGTCGAAGGCATGTCGTTCGACAAGGGCTATCTCTCGCCATACTTCATGACCGATCCGAAGCGCGCCGAGTGCGTGCTCGAGAACGCGCTCATCCTGATCCACGAGAAGAAGATCTCGAATCTCGCGGAACTCCTGCCGATCCTCAACAAGGTCGCGAGCGCGGGTAAGCCGCTTGTCATCATCGCGGAAGAAGTTGAGAACGAGGCGCTTGCTGCACTCGTTGTGAACCGTCTGCGCGGTGTGCTTCAAGTGTGCGCCGTGAAGGCGCCTGGCTTCGGTGATCGTCGCAAGGCGATGCTCGGCGATATCGCCGTACAAACCGGCGGAACATTCTTCGCGGAAGACATTGGTCGCAGCCTTGAGGATGTTGATCTCAAGGAACTCGGCACCGCGAAGAAGATCGTCGTCACCAAGGACGAAACCACCATCGTGCAAGGTGGCGGCAAGACCAAGGATGTCGAAGCGCGCGCGGATCAGATTCGTGCGCAAATCGAGCGCACCACGAGCGACTACGACCGCGAGAAACTCAACGAGCGCCTCGCGAAGTTGACCTCCGGCGTTGCGATCATTTCCGTTGGCGGAGCCACTGAACTCGCCATGAAGGAAGCGAAGGACCGCGTCGATGACGCGCTCCACGCAACCCGCGCTGCGGCAAAGGAAGGCTATGTACCGGGCGGCGGCGTTGCGCTCGTGCGCGTGATGGATGCCGTTCTCGAAGCAAAGAAGAAGGCAAAGGGCGATGAGAAGTTCGGCTTCGATATCGTTGCCGAAGCGATGTCGCGTCCCTGCGCGCAAATCGCTGAAAATGCAGGCTTCGACGGCGATCTCGTTGTCGCGAAGGTGCGCGAAGCGAAGACCAATGCTGGCTTCAACGCTGCAACAGGCGAGTACGAAGATCTCGTCAAGAGCGGCATCATCGATCCGGCGTTGGTGGTGAAGACTGCGCTCATCAACGCCGCAAGCGTTGCTGGCCTCATGCTCACGACCGATGTGATCGTGACGGAACTGAAGGAAGAAACCGCGCCGGTCGAAGGCGCGATCAGCTAAGTCAACTCGTGTGTATTTTCGCCCCCACGCGGGAAACCGCGTGCGGGCGCTTCCCGTTTCGTGCGCGTTGTTTGCGCGACAGACAATCCCCTTTCACGGGGCAGTGAGACTTTCGAGGGCAGGACGCCATGCCACAAACGCGCTGTTACTACGAAATTCTCTCTGTTGAGAAGACCGCATCGCAAGATGACATCAAGCGTTCGTATCGACGCCTTGCGATGAAGTGGCATCCGGATCGCAATCCGGACAATCCAGAGGCGGAGACAGAGTTCAAAGCCTGCGCTGAGGCGTACGAGGTGTTGAGCGATCCCGAGCGACGCCAACTCTACGATCGCCACGGACACGCGGGACTTCGACAGAATCCCGTGCACGACTTCCGCACGCGCGATGTCGCCGACATCTTTTCGATGTTCAACGACATCTTCGGCCAGCAGGCTGGCGGTGGCGGGCGTCGCGGCTCCGCGCGCGGCTTCGATCTGGAAACCGAAGTTGAGATCGAATTGGAAGAGGCCTTCACGGGCTGCGAGCGTGAAGTCGAGTTTAAGCGTCTCGATGTCTGTGAACCGTGCAGCGGAAGCGGCGCGAAACCTGGATCGAAGCCTGCGCAATGCCCAACCTGCGGTGGGCAAGGTCAAGTGGCGCAAACAGGTTTCGGCGGCATGTTCCGCATGGTGACCACCTGCCCCGAATGTCGCGGTCGCCGCAGCATCATCAAAGACAAATGTGAGAAATGCCGCGGACAGGGCCGCGTTTCGACAAAGCGCAAACTAGGTGTGCGCATTCCGAACGGCATTTCTGATGGACAAGTCATTCGATTGTCGGGCGAAGGTGAGCCGACACCGCCGGAAGTGAGTCCGGAAGGCAAAGGCCCACGCGGTGACCTTCATGTTGTGGTGCGCGTGAGCGAACATGAACGCTTCGTCGAGCGGCGTGGCGCGGATCTCGTTGCTGTGCAGCAGATGGCCTTTGCGCAAGCTGCGCTTGGCGCGAAGGTCTCGCTCGAAGGAGTCGACGGAAATCCGGTCGAGTTTGAGATTCCCGCTGGCAGCCAACACGGCGAGGTTGTTGTGGTAGAGCGCGCTGGCATGACTGAACTGCAATCGAAGGAACGCGGCGATCTTCATGTTGTTTTGCAACTTGTGGTGCCGAAAAAACTCACCGATGAGCAGCGCAAACTTCTGGCGGAATACGCGCAAACTGAGAAGGTTGATGTGCGTGCGGGCGAGTCGAGTTTCTGGAAGAAGATCAATCCTTTTGGCAACTAATGCCAGAGTCTGACGCGAGGCGTGCCATGACCGATGAGAATCTGAACGAATCCGATGTGAGCGGCGAGAATGGCGTCGACTCGGGCTTTGAAACTGGCGATGACTTCACGCAAGTCGTCGAGAAGTTGATGGCAGAGCGCGATGAGGCTGTTGCAGCAAAACTGCGCGCGCAAGCCGACTTTGCGAACTTCCAGCGTCGCTCTATCGAGAATGAATCGCGCGCGCGTACCGGTGGTCTCGTTCAAATGACGCGCGCCCTGATGCCTGTACTCGACCACTTCGATCTCGCGCTTGCGCAAGATCCTGCGAAACTCACGGTCGAGCAACTGGCGAAATCGATTGAAATGACGCGCGCTGAATTGCAGAAAGCGCTTGAACACAACGGTATCGCGCGCATCGATCCTGCGCCCGGAACTCCATTCGATCCAATGCAGCATGATGCCGTGATGCGTCAACCAGCCGAAGGAATCGCTCCAGGCTGCGTGAGCATGCGCTTTCAAACTGGTTGGCGTCTTGGCGAGAGCGTCTTGCGGCCTGCGAAGGTTGCTGTTGCGCCAGATGCATGATGAAACTGTGAATCAAGCGAAGGCGCGCCTATGCCAACCTATGAATATGTTTGCCGCGCCTGCGGACACGAGTTCGAAGAGTTTCAGTCGATCAAGGCTGATCCGATTGCTGTCTGTCCGAAGTGCAGAAAGAAAAAGGTCGAACGCAAGATCGGTCTCGGCGGAGCTGTGATTTTCAAAGGCGGCGGTTTCTACGAGACCGACTATCGCAGCGAGAGTTACAAGTCGGGCGAGGATGCAGAAAAGAAGGCGAACAATCCGGCACCTGCTGCGAGCGATGCTGCGAACTCAAGCAAGAACTCCACTGGTGCAGCGCTGAAATCTGACTCGAAAAGAGCAGGAGCGGCGGAACCGATGCCCAGTGCGCAAGATGCCGCGCGAGGTGACACGCGAGGTAACACGCGAGGTAACACGCGAGGTGACACGCGAGGTGACACCAAAGCGAAGCAAGCGCCTGACGCGAACGCTGCAGCCTCAGGCGATACATCCGCAGCCGCTGCGGAGAAAAAGCGTATCGAGGATCGCGCGACACATCCTTCGCGCATCGGCCGCGGTATTGGCAATGTGGTGAAGAAGTCGTCGGATGCGGCGCGAGTCGCCAAATCGGCAAACTCGTCGGCGAAATCAGCCGCGAAAGGCTCTTCAAAGATCACGAAGAAATCCTCGCGGAAGTGAATGAAGTTCGCGCTGCGCGCGCGCTCCTCGACACGGAAAGTTGCCAGAGCCCGCGTACACTGTGCGCGTGTCACTTCGATTCAAGAGCCGCATTCTCGACCACCTCGCACACCGGAACTACCTTCCGATTTACATGAATGAGGTGGCGCGGCAGTTGCGCGTCGCTGAGGAAGACGAAGCCGAGTTCACGGATACCGTTCGTGATCTCGCAGAAGCAGGTCTTCTTGACATCGGTCAAGACGACAAACTGCGCCTTCCGCGCATGCCCGAAGAAGTTGAGGGCATGATCAAACTGACGCCGCGCGGCATCGGGTTTTTGAAAACGGCAATTGATTATCGCGAGGGCGACCTTTTCATCCCCGAAGGTGAAACGAAAGACGCTGTAAGTGGTGATCGAGTGCGCGTGCGTGTCGTACGCCGAGGCGATCGATGGAATCGCGGCTTCGGCTCGACTCCCACAGGCGCGCGTGATGATCTCTTCGGACGCGTGTTGGAAGTCGTTGCGCGCGGACAGTCGCGCTTTGCAGGTGAACTTGTGCAACGCGGCCGCGAGTGGATTGTCGAGCCAGATGGTCGCGCGATTCGCGAGCCCATCGTCGTGCGCGATCCAGGTGCGAAAAACGCAAAGGCTGGTGACAAGGTTGTCGTCGACATCATCTTGTGGCCAGAGGGCGGCGCGCTTGCGGAAGGCGTGATTGTCGAAGTGCTCGGTGAAGCCGGCAGACCAGATGTCGAGACACAAGCCACGATCGCAACCTATCTCATTCGCGAGATTTTTCCGCCAGAAGCGCTCGAACAGGCCCGCGCTGCGGCGGCAGAGTTTGCTCTCGCAACACGCGAGGCGGAATCACGCGAGGCGGAAGCATGCGAGG
>JASGCF010000003.1:9773-28527 GCA_030054275.1 Limnohabitans sp.
GCGAGGCGGAAGCATGCGAGGGGGAAGCACGCGAGGCGGGGACGACAAACACTTGGGTTGATCGCGAAGATCTGACAGCGGAGTTCATCTTCACCATCGATCCGCCCGATGCGAAAGATTTCGATGACGCGATTTCCATCAAGCAAGATGCTGTGACGGGGAACTACGAACTCGGCGTGCACATTGCGGATGTGGCACACTTTGTTCCTCAAGATTCACCACTCGATGAAGAGGCACGCGCGCGTGGCACGAGCGTCTATCTTCCGCGATACACGGTGCCGATGCTGCCTGAAACGCTGTCGAATGGCGTGTGTTCGCTGCAAGAGGGCGTGGCGCGATTCACGCTGAGCGCCTTCATTTTGCTTGACGCTGATGCGAAGGTTGTTGGACAACGCTTAGCACGCACGGTGATCCGTTCACGCAAGCGACTGACCTACATCGAGGCGCAACACCTGATCGACGGAAAATTGGATGAGGCTCGAAAGCACGCGAAAACCACGCCTGAATACTCGGAAGAGTTGCTCGCGGTGTTGGCGCTGGCAGACAAATTGGCCAAAGCGATTCGCGCTCGTCGGCAAGCCGCAGGAATGATTCATCTCGACTTGCCCGTGGTTGATTTGGTGTACGACAAGGACGGGCATGTTGTTGATGCGGTACCTGAAGATGACTCGTTCACGCACACCTTGATTGAAATGTTCATGGTTGAGGCAAACGAAGCGGTTGCCCGCACTTTCGCAGGACTCGACACGCCGCTTCTTCGCCGCATTCACCCAGATCCGACATTCGGTGATATCGAGGAAGTGCGCACATTCGCGCGTCTCGCGAAGTGGCGTCTTCCCGATGAACCGACGCGGAAGGATTTGCAAGCACTGCTCGACGCAACGCGGAACTCGCCAGCATCGCGCGCGATTCACTTCTCAGTGTTGCGGTGCATGTCGAAGGCGGTGTACTCGCCGGCGCTCATCGGACACTACGCACTTGCGAGCGAGCATTACGCGCATTTCACAAGTCCGATTCGTCGATACCCAGACCTCACAGTTCACCGCGTGACCCACGCGTACCTCGATATCACAGACAACGGCCGTGATTCCTCTGGTGGCAAGAAGCGACGCGCGCTCGCTCGACAACTCGGTGACGACCCGCGCGTGATCGACGAAGCAACGCTGATCGAGGTCGGACGCCACTCGAGCGATCGCGAAGTTGCTGCAGAGAACGCCGAGAAAGATCTACGAACATTTCTCGTACTCCAGTTGTTGCACGAGAAGCATCTTGGTGACGAGTTCGACGGGACAGTGACGGGGCTTATGCCAAATGGCACTGTGTTTGTGTCGATTGACCGCTACCTTGTCGATGGTGCAATTCCAAGCCGCGATATGAAGGGCGGCGATGGACGCTTGGATCGTTGGACTCGCGATCAACGCAGCGGCCGATTGATTGCAGGACGCAGCGGCGCATCGATTGGACTCGGAGACCGTATTCGTGTGCGCATTTCCTCGATTGATCTGCGTGGACGACAGTTGTCGCTTGAGATCGTGAAGTTTGGCCGAGCTGCGATTGAAGTCGAAGGCGAACTTGCCCGCTCCGGCGATGCCGGTGCGCGGCGCGTGAATGAAGATGAGGGTCGACACTTTGAGCCGCGACCTCGTGACGGTCGCAAGGGGAAGACGGGACGCGACAAGTTTGGGCATAAACCTGGGTTTAAGAAGGGTCGCCGCGGCCGCAAGGGCTAGGCTCTGTCTGACGCTGAAACGGAACAACGCCGTCAAGTTCATGTGGCGAAGTCGTGGCGAAGTCGTGACGAAGTCGTGGCGACGATGTGGGGATGATGTGACTGCGATGTGACTGCTTCGCAAAAAAGCCGCCGCGGGAGGGCGCAACGCTGCGCCATCCCGCGACGGACAGGGGTCGGACATCTCTCGTTTCTGCGACTTAGCGCCAGAGTGCGAGGAACAACGAGAGGTCGCCAGCATCGACAAGGCCGCTGCCGTCGAGATCCATCGGAGGATTCACGCGACCCCAAGTTGCGAGGATCTCTGAGAGATCTGCAGCCGAGATCGCGCCGTCGCCGTTGATATCGCCAGCAACTGCATTGACTGGCGCTGCTGCGAAGCGGAAGCCCGCCCCGATCGCTTCGGTTGCATCGACGAAGTAGTCAACCTCAATGAGGTCTGCGGTGATCACACCGATGCGCCATGCCACCGTCGTGCCGGTCTTCTCGGTTTCAACTTCGAGTTCAACTTCGTTCACACCTGCGCCGGGATAGGCAGCTTCCGCAGCAGCAACCGCAGCAGCGAGATCTGTCACAACCATCGGCCATGCAGCGCGGATCGCATTCATGCGTGTGATCTGCGTGCCAGAGGCTTCGTACTCGAAGATGCGGATGACATTCGCGCCCGCAACATCGATCTGAGCAAGGCTACCTGTCTTGAGGTTCACCAAGTCAACCGTCACGATGGTGCCAGCACCCTCGGTTTCGCTTTCGCCGCCGAACGACACCCAGCCTGCGCCAAGTGTGTCTTCCGCCAGCGCGACGGCGCTCGTGAACGATGTCGACGGGACGGTTGGTTCGATGTCATCGTCCGCGCCATGGTGCGGAATGACGCCGCCGGTCACGCTGTCGACATAGATCTTGGTTTGTTCGTCGAAGTACTCGACTTGGAAGGCGAGGATGCCTGCCTCGAGGTCGAAGGCCATGCGCATGACATCGGTGCGTCCAGCGGCTTCGTTCGCGAGAGGCATGGCATCTGCGAAGTCGAGGACGGCTTCGTCGAGGCGGTCGAAGATCTCTTGAAGGACAGGGATGTCTGAGTCGTTCGGCGTGTCAACATCGACGCCCATTGCTGCGCCTGTTTCACGGTTGAATCGCGGACCCCACGCTGTGGTGAGTGCTGCGTTGTAGAGCTCGCCTTCGTAGATCCAAGTGTTGCTGCGCTCACGCTGCTTGATACCGATGAGGGTGCCCTGCGGGGCAGCGCCACGGCAGAGCGTGACCGCGGCCGGGAAACCGATGTCTGCCATGGCTGAGGTTGCAGCAGTAAGGGCGCAAACCGCGGCGAATGAGCGGGAAGTGGTGAGGGCGTACTTCTTCATAGTGTTGTTCCTGTTCCTGACGGGTTCCGTCGATGGTGCCAGCATGGCCGGCGAGAGTTTGATCCCCTGCTCCTCAAACGGCCCTGAAACCCGGTTTTTGAGGCCCAGATTCGTTCGAAGACAGCCCGTAGGAGCGACGGCGATCGCGGCTGATACATGCCGACGCGGAAAAATCAAAAATTGGTGCCTGACACGTGCCAGCCAGTGCCAAGCACTGCACGGCATATGTCAGGCACCGGCTCCCTATTGATATAGTCAACTCCCACCAGCAGGAGTAAAGAACATGTCGAAGTATCTCGTCCGACGCGTGAGCGGTGTCACCGACGGCCCATTCAGCAGCTCCCAACTTCGTGAGTTGGCCTACGAGGGTCACTTGACCGCTTCCGATGAAATCTCACCAATGGGCGAAACGCGTTGGGTATCCGCGAGCAAAGTTGGGGGCATCAAAGAGATCTTGGAGATGCTCTCGCCGCCCGAGGGATCAACTGCGCCTCCGGAGTTGGCACCGGAACAGCTCTCACCCATTCCAATCATGGAGCAATCCCCGCACGCTCCTCAAGATCCGGCCGCCGCATTTGATCGGCCGGTGCCGTCGAGCTCTCCGCGCTCGAGCGTCGAACACGCATCACCAAAGCGCTATGGCATGCTGCGTTTCGGTGCAAGTTCTCTGGCCGCATACGGTTGGCTGCTAGGCTCTGTGCTTTATCGCCTCAACTGCCGTCTCCGGATTGGTCCTTTTCGGAGAGGGTAGTTTTCCGTGGATATCGATTCTGAGCGTCGTGGCAGGCTTTGGCCTGATGCTCGTCATGCGGAATCTCGCGAAGTCCTCTGAACACGCTGGCGCGATGATCATCGTTGTGTTCCTGCCTGGTCTCGCAGTGACAGCCGCGGCATTTCGCGATGGCGCGGACACGCCGCAGTTCTTTTTTCTTTACACAGCGCAGAGTTTCATCATCACTGGAAGCCTCTTTAGCGCCGTGATGGTTGCCTTATTTGTCATCGCGCTTGGAGAGTACTTCACGGCACATGCGGACATGGCGACCAACTCGTGGCATCGCAAGCTCCCTGACCGAGATTCCTGACGAGATAGGTGCCTGGCACGTGCCAGTCAGTGCCAGGCACTGCACGGCACGTGTCAGGCACCAATTTTGTTAGCCGAGCGCGCCCTCAATCAGCTCGCCATGCACATCGGTGAGTCGGTGATCACGACCGCCCGACCTGAAGGTCAGCCGACGATGGTCAACGCCCATCAAGTGCAACATGGTCGCATGAAGATCATGCATCTTGTAAGGCTTGTCGACAGCGCGGTAACCGAACTCATCCGTCGCGCCCACGACCGTCCCACCCTTCACGCCACCGCCCGCCATCCACACGGT
The DNA here is from genome assembly GCA_030054275.1 of Limnohabitans sp. GTDB lineage: Bacteria > Planctomycetota > Phycisphaerae > Phycisphaerales > SM1A02 > QWPT01. The sequence continues at coordinate 14,240 of JASGCF010000003.1, forward strand.
AAATCCAAAGGGATTGTGGTCGCGTCCGTTGGAACCTTGCGCAAACGGCGTCCGACCAAACTCCGCAGCCCACACAACGAGGGTCGACTCAAGCAAACCGCGTCGTCGTAAATCCATGATGAGCGCTGCGATGGGTTGATCGACGGCGCGCGCATTCGACTCATGACCTGCCTTCAGCTCTCCGTGCTGATCCCACCGATCATGCCCTGTGCGCGGACATGTCACCTCCACAAATCGCACGCCGCGCTCGACAAGGCGTCGCGCCAAACAGCACTCACGCGCATATGTTCGCGTGTGCGGATCCGGTGCGTCAAACCCGTACAACGCTTTCGTCTCATCACTCTCGCCGTCGAGCGATGCCAACTCTGGCACAGCCGCCTGCATGCGATACGCCAGTTCATGATTTCGAATCGCGCTTTCCACCGCTTCCGCTTGCGTCTCGTGCGCGAATGCCGAATCGAGTCGCGCGAGCAACTGGCGCTTGCGCGATTGCGCGTCGAGCGACTCGCGCGGTGACGCATTCGCTATCGGCTCGCCGGTCGGGCGCATGACAGACCCTTGATGCCGAGCAGGCAGAAATCCCGCAGAAAAGCAGTCCAATCCGCCAGGGGGCACAAGCCCACCTTCAATCACTACAAACCCAGGAAGATCTGCATTCTCGCTTCCCAGTCCGTACGAACTCCATGCGCCCATCGAAGGACGGCCAGCGATGCCCGATCCTGTGTGCAAGAAGTAGTTTGCATTCGTGTGCTCGCTGAAGTCGCTTGTCATCGAGCGAACAACGCAAAGTTCATCCGCAACACCGCCGACATGTGGGAAGAGGTCAGAAACGGGAAGCCCAGACGCGCCGTACTGCCGGAATTTCCACGGAGAAGCGAGCGTGTTGCCCTTTGCATTGAACTGTGTCGGCGCCGTTTCCATCGGGAATGGCTTGCCGTCGAGGTCAAGTAACCGCGGCTTTGGATCGAAAGTGTCGACCTGTGAAGGCCCGCCATCCATGTAGAGGAAAATGACGCTGCGTGCTTTCGCGCGCGTGTGTGTCGCAGATAAAGAACGACCCGCAAGTGGGTTGACGCCCGCGGGTGTGTTCGTTGCCGCAATGCCATCTTGGAGCACCGATGCATTCGAAACGCGTCCAAAAAGACCGGCAAACGCAATCATGCCAAATCCACCACCAACCGTGCGCAGCATGTCGCGGCGAGTGCATGGCGCATCGCGAAATCGACCGCAGTGATGTCCATGTGGTCCATTCATCGGAGGTAAATGAACTCCTTCGACGCAAAGAGCACATGCGCCAGTGCTGTGTAGGCGGCGCGATTCGCCGTGTCATCATCGACAGCGCCGGCTGCCGTGCGCTCATCCGCCAGAAATGCCAAAGTCGCCTCGATTTCGTCTCGCATCGGTGAACGCCCATAGGCCGTACGCCACATCACGCGCACACGATCTTGGTCGTCCGCTTCTTGATCCATGAGCGATTTCGCCCAGTGCTGCGCAAGAACATGCACCAATTCGCTATTCAGAAATGCGAGTGATTGCGCTGGAACATTCGATGCGTGCCGTTTGCCACAGGTTGTCGCCGGTGGCGGCTGATCAAATGTTTGCAAGAACGGATCAAGGAAATTCCGACGAATCGCCAGATACACGCTTCGTCGACCATCACCATCAACAGGACCACTCTGCCCGGGCCGTCCGCGACCTTGCATGTGCTCGGTCAGATGTACAGGCACCGACGGACCGCCACGACTGGAATCAAGTCGTCCCGAAACAGCCAACATCGCATCGCGGATTGCTTCTGCGTCCAAGCGTCGAATCGGCGCAGCACTCCAGACGCCACTCGGCAACTCCTCTGCATCCGGAGCCGCTTGATATGCACGCGACAGCATGATTTCACGAAGAAGCGACTTCATGGTCGCGCCCTGCGCCAATCGCGAGGCCAAGTGGTCAAGCAGTTCTATGCTCGAAGGTGCAGCGCCAAGTTGGCCGAAATCGTCGGGAGTTTCCACGATCCCACGCGCAAACAACTTCAGCCAAACTCGGTTTGCAAGCGTGCGCCACAAGTACGGAATGGCGGGGTCGGTGAGTGCTTCTGCAAGTGCAACCCGCCCGCTGCCAGCAATGTCATGACTGCGACTTCCGTGGAATCGCGAGTTCAACATTGAAACCTGCGCGCGCTTGGCAAGCGATCCATAGTTGCGCGAAGAACCGCGCACATGTACTGGCTCATCGAACTCACCGGAATCTTCCGCAAAAAGCGCGCGCATCGGTGCAGGCGATGCAAGCAACGCATCGCGCGCGGCAACAAGTTGCGTCAACACTTCGGAAGTGCGCAGCGCGTCCACCTTCGCCTGCGTGCCCACACCATCCGGATCAAGCGTGGATTCCCATGCTTCCGCAGTCGGTGGTGTTGCATCATCGCTCATCGCAACAGTGTCGACTTCGATCCATCCTGCCCCGTCATCGAGCAATTCAAGGTACGCACGCTCATTTGCGAAGCGCACAAGGTCGAAGGTTTCCACACGCCATGGAAACTCGCGCGGATCATTCGGCTCAGTCGCAGGATCATCGTCACCGAGGCGTCGACGCAAGCCTTCGAACAACAGCGCGTTCGCTTCATCAAGCCAATAGTTGTCGATGACGACGCGAAGCCAACTCGCCTCGCCGCGCACACGCACATGGATGTATCGATGCTTCACATCGAACACCAGCGAACGCGCGCTACCAACAAGTCGTTCATCAAGCCACGCACTATCAATCGTGCCAAGTTCGGCAGCGCGCGGGGATCCATCCGCAGCAAGCGCGATACGCGTCACGCCGTTGGCACCGTTGCGACGAGGCGGAGAAAATGCAGGTCCGGAACGCGACCAGTGGGCGCCCTGCTGCGCAGCAGTATCCACCACAACGAGAGATGACTGCGGGGGCGATTGAGAGGACTGCGGGGATGACTGCAAACTTGTGGCGATTGCGCCACCAACAGCTCCGAAGGCCACTGTGCTCGTCGCGACGCGCGTATCTCCCGCTGCATCGGACCCACGCATCGCAACTTCTTCCGCGCGTTCCGCGGCGCGCGCAGCTTCAAGAAGCAGCGACGACGCTTGCGGTGCAACATCCAAAAATCCCTCAACACGCCGCGTATTTCGCGCAACACCAGCAAGCGCATAGAAGTCGCTCGCTGGAATCGGGTCAAACTTATGATCATGACAACGCGCACAGAAAATCGACAGGCCAAAGAACGATCGACCAATCACATCTACTTGGCCCGCGATGCGATCTGCTTCATCTTGTCGGACATCCACAGGCGCGTGCGTTGCAGGGCCAAGGAACCACCACATGGTCGCAATCGGTGCGACATTTGGAAGCCCAAGCCCCGCTCGCGGCTCGATGAGATCTCCAGCGATGTGCTCTGCGACCAATCGTGCCGGCGGCACATCAGCGTTGAAGGCCTCGATCACATAGTCGCGGTATCGCCACGCACTTGGAATCTCGTAATCAAATTCATGCCCGAGAGTTTCCGCGTAGCGCGCCAAATCAAGCCAGTGTCGTCCCCAGCGCTCGCCGAAGGTTGGCTCTGCAAGCGCTGCGTCGACGAATCGTTCAAACGCCGCGTCGCTCGAATCAGACTCAAAGAGAGCGACTTCAGCAGCGGTCGGCGGGAGTCCGCGCAAGTCGAAACTTGCACGCCGCAAGAGTGACATGCGATCGATGTCGCGGGGGGCGGCGAAACCTTGCGACTCGCGGGTTGCGAGTACGAAAGAATCAAGTTCGGCTCGCGGCCACGAGGTATCGCGCACCGCTGGTACCGCCGGATTCGTGAGCGGCCGAAATGCCCATGGCGCCGCATACTCGGCTCCTTGTTCGATCCATGCGCGAAGCATGGCAATCTCGCGCTCGGTGAGCGGATCGTGACCTTCCGGAGGCATGCGAATCGACGCGTTCGTCGAGGCCACACGCGTCAAAAGCGCACTCTTCTCTGGACTCCCAGGCACGATCGCGCGCGCAGCGTGCATGTTGCTGCCGTCATCATGCTTCTTGATCGCACTCGCAAGCAGAGCCGTCGCACCCTCAAAAGTATCGAGCCGAAGCCCTGCACTTCGCGACTCAGCATCTGGTCCGTGACAGGCGAAGCACTTCGCAGCCAGAATCGGTCGCACGCTGCGGTCAAAATCCACGCTGACATCAAGGGCGAGGTCATCGCCGTGTCCACGCGCGGTGGCGGCTTCGAGTGATGGCCCGACCATGGCGGCACATCCTGCGAAAAGCGCAGCGCGCGCAATGTTTGACAACAGATCTGACGGAAGCGCCATCGTCGCAGTATCACCTGCGATCCTTCGACTCGGAAGCCGAGACCTGCGCAGAACCGAAAATTCACCTCGGTACTCGCCTCGGTACTCGCCGCGGTACTCACCGCAATCTGATCAGAACGCGATCGCAGATTTGATGCAATCTCACGCCCAACGACAAGCGGCCATCTCTTGCGCTGAAGGTCCGCGAATGATCGTGCTGATCGCTCAGCCGTCCCCAGCATTCACCGCAGCGTTTCGGCGAGCAACGCTCGCATCGCTGCAAACGCGCGATTCGCAATGATCTCGCGATAGAACAAGCCGTTCGCGTGATCGTGCGCGTGCGGATTCGTGAAGGCGTGACCAGTTGCGCCATATGCGACAACTTGCCAATCCGCATGCGCACGCGTCATCTCGTCGGCAAACCCGACCATCGCGTCTGGCTTCGCCATCGGGTCGTCATAGCCGTGAAGCGCAAGCACCTTCGCCTTGATCGATTCTTGCGCGCCGAGATTCGGGGGCATGAACAGGCCGTGAAAGCCAATCGCGGCACGAAGGCCTGGCGCGTTCGCGCGCGCCAAATCAAAGGCGCAAAGTCCACCGAAACAGAACCCGATGACACCGACGCGCTGCGCGTCGACCCCTGGCAGCGCTCGCGCAGCGGCAACCGCGGCAAGTAAGCGGCGTCGAAGTGCTGCACGATCCTGAATCCACGGCGTCATAAGCGCGGAGTTCTCTTCGGGCGTCGTGCCGCGCCGACCATTCCCATACACATCGATCGCAAACCCGAGGTAGCCGAGGTCGGCCAACATGTGCGCCTTCTCGCGCGCGAATTCGCAGTGACCTTGCCAAGCGTGCGCAACCAACACGACCGGGCGCGGCCCTACCGCATCCGCGGTTGGTACCGCGAGGTAACCGTGGCACGCAGTCGATTCGTCGGAATAGTGAAACGCACCTGTTTGGAGTTGCTGCGACATGGTGCGAGTCTACTCAAAATTATTTTCATTGAGATTTTCGCTCCGCAAAAGTGTCGGAAGTTTGCGAAGGCCAGTTTTCGCTCCGTAGATTCGCGCTGTCGGTTTGGGAGATGGAAGTTCACAACTCTTCTGAAAGGGGAACAAGATGTGTGGAGTCCTTTGGTCCGCGCTGTGCTACGGCATTGGTCGTCATGTCCTGTGTTCATGTCAACAGAGATCATGGCACGCTCGAGCAGCGCTTTGCGGTGTCGCACTGCTGCATTCGATGTTCGCACATCCGAACCTCGTTGCTCACGCATCTCCGACCTTCGCAGTGTCTCTTCCACCAACCTTGCCTGCGGCTCGAACAATCGATCCGCCGTCCGATCGCGACAGACGATTCGGGGAAACACTCTCCGCGTCCGGTTTGTTTCTCGCAACAACAGCGCCAACGGATGGCGACAATGCGCTTGAAGCGGGCAACGCACGGGTCTACCAACTCCATCCGCGTGGTGACCTCGTCGAAGTACCGCAGGAAATCGGCGTCTTTCGCGCTCGATCTGCTGGAGATCACTTTGGGGCAGCAGTCGCACTCGCACATCACGCCACGGAAGCAGAGCCACGGTTACGCCTCGCGATCGGAGTGGATCGTGCGAACTTCGATCAGCCTCGACCGCCATCTTCGTTACGCAATATGTGCGAGTTCGCAGGCGCGGTGGAAGTGCACTTTGCCCCGCTTCCTCTCGAGAACTCCGCACGATCCGCGTCGGGTTGGTTCCACGAGGCGACCCTTGTCTCGCCCGAACCACAGTCCGCAGCCGAGTTCGGCGCTGCGGTCGCGCTTTCCGATGATTGGTCCTCGAGATTTCCACAAGATCTCGAAGACGCGAGTGCATTCGACAGCGCGGTTCCGACCACAAACCCAACACTCGCTTCGGGCCCCTTTCGTAGCGAACGAAGTACATATCGCGCGACCTCGGTCGCGTCGCCTGCTCTTGTGGTTGGATCGCCGAGATATGACATCAACATGCCGCAAGATTCGGCTGCGAACTTGCAGCCGGAGCCGCAGTTTGATGCGGGTTGCGTAGACCTCTTCGAATATGCACCCACTGTCACCGCGCTCGGCGATCCGTCGTGGCAACATCGCGTCACGCTGCTCGCACCGAATCCCATGATGAGCGCGTGGTTTGGCCGAGCAGTTGCCATCGGACACCTCTGGATTGCGGTCGGCGCGCCAGGCGAACGCGATGATCGCGGTACATCCACCACAGCCGATGACATCGCGGGTGCTGGTGCGGTGCATCTCTATCTCCGAACGCACGCTGAAGGGAAGGCTCACGCGAACTATGTTGCAACACTGCGAGCGCCTTCGCCTTCGCAATCTGCGTGGTTTGGATGGTCACTGGCACTCGACGACGCGTCACTTGTTGTTGGATGCCCCCGTGCGTCTCGTCACGGAAACGCTGTTGGTTGCGTCTATCGCTTCGATCTCAACGACTTCACAGTTGGTCCGGAGCGCATCGATGCGCCCGAGCCTCAAGAGGGTGCAGCGTTCGGGCTTTCACTTGATATGTACGGCGATGCGCTCCTTGTTGGGGCACCCGGCATGGATGTGTCGCATGCGATGCAGTCGATGCGGGCGTCGCCAAGTGGCTTCCCTGCGATCGTCGAAGATGTTGGCGCATGCTGGTTGTTCCATGACGGACAGTGCGCGCGACTTATCCCGTCAACACAGCGCCAGAGCATTTTGTTTGGGAACTCCTGCGCGCTTCTCCCAGTACGAAATGAGGAGGGCGATACAGGTGCGCGTGTGTTTGCGGCATGCGGACATCAGTATGTCGAGGAAGAATCCATTGCTCCATCGCCTGGGGTCGGCATTTTCGCACCACCAAGAAGTTCCCCGCCGTAAGCGCTCAGCCTTTCGCTCCATCAGACGCTGTACCACTTCGTCAGTGTGCGCTTCCAATCAGCGACCGTCTCGCAATCGATGAAATCGCGTTTCACTTCATCACCGCGTGGATGATGCGACGCGAACTTGATGCCGAACTTTCGCATGCGACGACCACCGACAGCTTCGCCGTGCAATTGCATCGCAAGTTCGAAGTGGCTCTCAAGCGCTGCACGCTGTTCTGCGAGCGTCGGAATGCGCGCCTCTTCGCCACGCATCAGCGCTCGGGCCTGCGTGAAGATCCATGGGTTTCCGATGCAACCACGCGCGACAGAAACACCATGAACGCCGGTGTAGTCATGCATACGAAAGATGTCGTCCACAGTCCAAATGTCGCCAGATCCAAAGATCACACGATCTGGATATCGCGCGACAAGATCTCGCAAAAACTCCCACTTTCCTGGCCCGAGATACTTCTGTTCGACCGTGCGGCAATGCACAACCGCCCATGCGTATCCCATCTCGTAGCACGCTGCGAAAATCTGCTCGAACTTCTCTGCCATGGCGGGCGTGTCGTCGAAGGCGCGGCGCAGTTTCACCGTGCATGGGATCTCCTTGGGCACAACGGCGCGCACTGCTCGCAGAATCTCAATGGCTTCGTCTGGATAGGCAAGAAAGTGCCCACCGCGATTCGACTTTTTGATCTTCTTCACTGGGCACGCAAGATTCACATCGATGACATCGTAATTCATCGAAACCAAAATCTCACTCGCACGCGCCATCTCATCCGCATGCGTGCCCATCACTTGACCTGCAATCGGGTGATCGTCAAGTCCAGCAGCGATGTTGTCTTCGATCTCGCCCATGCCACACTCGGTGGCGAGCAAATCTGGATCTTCTTTGCGTCGACCTTTACCGCCGTTGATCAGCGTGCGATCAAGCAGGGCTTCTGTCACGCAGAAGGGTGCGCCGTGGCGCCGCGCAACCAAGCGCATGGCGCCATCGGAGTACCCAGCGAGACCAGCTTGAAAGAACGGTGCATCAAATCCCTGGACAGTGGCAGGAATGCGCTCGTCGATTTTCCACGCACGAGCAATCTCTGCGACAGGCCGAGAGATCGGATAGTTGGGGAGATCAGGAGGCGAAAGATCAACAGACATCGAACGCAAAGCGTACCAACGCCTCCCCGCACCTATCGCCCATCACGACGCCTGCGACGGATACCAAGGCCCGCAACCGCCAGAAGCGCGACCGCTCCTGGAGCCGGAACGCGTGGTCCATACACCTGGTCCTGCGCCGTGTCATGCGCAAGCCCACCCACTGAGACACTTTGGAAGCCCCCAACCCCAAGCGAAGCACGAATGGCGTCGTACCAACCGGTTGTCGTACTTGTCGGTGAAGATCGGAACGCTCCTTGACCAAGCGACATCTGAGAAACCATGCCTGCTGCGTCGGTTGCTGAAAAATTCTCTTGGGTGACTTCCCAAAGTGCGAGTTGGAATGCCGCTGATTTCGCAGCACGATCCGTCGGGTCGCCGACGACTAGTTGGGTAGCAGGATCAATCCAACGCGCGAAGAGATCGCGCACGATGGTGGCACGCGTCACGCCCATGGCGCCCGGCGGTGATGTCGGAACCGACTCGACCGGAACCTCGGTGAAGTTGTAGATCGATCCGAGAGTAATGCTCTGGTAGAGCTCGACGCACCAAGTCAATCTCTCAGCACCCGTTGGACCGACGAACTGATGCTGGAACGCGCGAATGGAGTAGAAATTCATCGAGGCTGTGGAGTTCCACGCATCCGACGAGCGGTAGCCACAACTGACATTTTGACCAGCGCCATACGACTGGAAGGTCGCCACGAAACCTGCATCAGCGGTGGCTGTGAGAACCCCGCCGACAAAAGTTGCGACGGCCGCCAAAGATCCAACGCGTGGCGCTGCGGTGAGCGCACCAGACGCCGTCGCGCTCTCAGAACGCGCAGCGACATGCGACACCGACGCCCGGCGGGCGCCTACCCCGAAGTCTTGATTGAGCATTTCCCAAATCCTCCTGTAGCCGGAACAACACCGACCACCCCTTGTTCTCCGCGTTTGAAGTTAGCTCGGGGTTTTCGTGCGCCAAGGAGGACAAGCTGGAAATCGCAAACTTTGGGGGCTCGGTCGGGAATACGGGGCTTCCGCCCTAAAGAACTGCGTCCTTCTCGGAGCAGGCGGACTCGCGCTCTACCGCTTCCATCGCGCTGCATCAACGCACGCAATGATGTGGATCACCCATCCAAATAGCCCAAAGGTCACAAACCACACCACCCACGCGAGCACAAACCAGAAGAGCGCAGCAATCACGCGTCCCTGCACCAATTGCCCAAGACCAGGAATGAACAAACTGCAGATCGCTGCGATCACATTTCCAGTGCTGCCAGCGCCTCCAGATCCACGACCCATCACGCACCTCGCTTCAGTGAGAAACTTCCGTAAGAAACTTCCGTGAGAACCTGTTCCACAGTCGCCCCACAGCGACACGCGCGCGCTCGTCACGCAGGCAGATTTGGCCACGACTCAACAATTCTTGGCTCCATCGGTTCCTTCGAACAATCGATGTGCACCATAAAGAAACCCCCACGATACTTGCGCACATTTGGCCACATCACCTCGCGGTCGGTCGCCGGAATCGGCAACTTCTCGACATCTTCGACGCGATGCCACTCCAATCGACCTTCGTCAAACTCTGAGTGGGGAATCTCGTCGGGGCGAATAGGCCGAGTCACTTCGAAGAGGAAAATCAGCCAATGTTCTTCGCCTTGATACGCCCGCTCGCTCACGATCGAGATCATGCGAATCTCGTCGGGGCGCAGCACGATCGAGGCTTCTTCACGGATCTCGCGCAGGGCGCAGTCGTGCGGACCTTCGCCCTCCGCGATTTCGAGTTTGCCGCCAATCGGCGAGTACATGTCACGGTTCGGCGGCTTGCGACGATGTAACAGGAGGAGCCGCCCCTCTTCGTCATAGAGGTAACAGAGCACCGCAATTTTGTATGGCAGCGTTCGCGCGTCGTAACTCACGACTTGGCCACCGTCTCAAGTCGCGAAAGGCCGAAATGCGCGAGAATTTCGCTGACGCGCGCGACCGTCTCTTTCGATGCCTCCGCAAGCGGCAGACGCACGGCGCCCGAATCGCGACCGAGCAATTTCATCGCAGCCTTCAGCGGAACCGGATTGACATCGAGCGAAAGCAGGCCTTTCGCCAGCGGGAACAAGCCGCTGTGAAGTTCTTGCGCCTCCTCGAAGCGGCCGCCAAGGAACGCATCGCACAAGGCTTGCACGCGCGACGGCAGCAGATTCGAAACAACACTCACGACACCAGCACTCCCACATCCAGCGAACGGAAGCGTGAGCGAGTCGTCACCCGACAAGAGCGTGATGTCGCAGCGCTGGCGAATTTCGCTCGCAGAGTCCATCGACCCCGTTGCCTCCTTGATGGCAACGATGTTTGGATGCCGTGCAAGTCGTGCAACCGTCTCGGGCGCGATGGCGACCCCGCATCGGCCTGGAATGTTGTAGAGCATCACCGGCAGCGCACACGAATCCGCGACCGCCATAAAGTGGCGATAGATGCCTTCTTGTGAAGGCTTGTTGTAATACGGCGTGACCTGCAAACCTGCGTCTGCGCCCAACTCAAACGCGAGTTTCTGCAGGTGTACCGCGTGGCGCGTCGAGTTTGATCCAGCACCTGCGATCACTTGGAGGCCGCGCGCTTTGCCGCACGCAACCGCAGTTTCGACAACCAACCGATGCTCGTCTTCTTCGAGCGTCGGCGATTCACCAGTTGTGCCGCACGCGACGATGCCGCGCACGCCGCCATCGGCTTGAAATCCGATTTGTTCGGCCAAACGCGCCTCATCGACGGCAATTCCATCTGCGGTGAACGGCGTCACAATCGCTGTGTAGCAACCACGAAATTCGATCATGGGCGAAGTGTAACGCGCGCGAAAATCCACGCAGAGTCATGCCGCGCAATCGCGCGCTTCAGAAGCCGATCAACCACCAGCGATCGCGCGACGCATGGCTGCCACCGCCTCGCGCATTCCCACGAAAACGGCGTGCGACACGATGGCGTGCCCGATGTGGAGTTCATGCACCCCACGAAGGGCGGCAACAGCGCCCACATTGGCTCGATTGAGCGCGTGCCCTGCGTTCGCCCGCATCCCGAGCGCCTCAACCCGCGCGACAGCGCCACGAATCTTCGCAAGTTCCGCAGCCGTCACGGCATGCGTTGCACCATGATCGTGGTGCGCATGGGCATACGGCCCCGTGTGGATCTCGCAGTAAGTGAAGCCGGCCCGCGCTGCGGCTTCCACTTGGCGCTCGTCTGCGTCGATGAACGCACTCACCGGAATCCCAGCGTCGCGCAGGCGTGCCACCGCTTCGCGGATGCGCGCCTCACCGCCGGCAACATCAAGCCCACCTTCGGTGGTGACTTCCTGCCGCCGCTCTGGGACGAACATGGCAAGTTCGGGTTTCAGTCCGATGGCGATCCCAACCATTTCGTCGGTCGCAGCCATTTCAAGATTGAGTTTCGTTCGCACGGCGGCGCGCAGTCGCGGCAAGTCGGCATCTTGGATGTGTCGACGGTCCTCGCGCAAGTGCACGGTGATGCCGTCTGCACCGCCCGCCTCGGCTTCACGCGCAGCCTCCACCGGATCGGGTTCGTAGGTGCGACGCGCTTGGCGCACGGTGGCAACATGGTCGATGTTCACACAAAGTTCCGGCATCGAGGATCTCCAATGGCCCAACAGGGCAAGGCGTGAGCATACGCGCGAGGGGTATACTCGCGCCCCGTGCATACCTTCAACGAACGACTTGCCGATCTTCGCAACACCATCAACGCGCAAGGTGATCGTGTCCTCGACATCACCTTGCATGCGGTCGAAAGTTACTTCGACGGCGATCGCGCAAAGGCACAGGCGGTCATCGCGCTTGACGAAGAAATCGATCGCATCGATGTCGAGATCGAACGCGCGTCGATTCCGCTGCTCGGTATGGGTGTCACCGATGAGAAGTCGATTCGCTCTGTGCTCACGATCGTGAAGGTGAATAACGAACTCGAACGCGTGGCCGATTGTGCAGTCGACATCGCAGAGGCCGTGCTCTCGGATGTCGCGCTACCAGCGCGCATTCCACCGGTCTTCCGTGTGATGGCAAACTCTGTGATCGGCATGCTGCGCGATTCGAATCGCGCTCTCGCCGGCGGAAATGCCGCTCTTGCGCAACAAGTGCTGCTCTTCGACGACACCGTAGCCATGCTCAAGAAGGAGCTCATGAAAACGGCGCAAGAGCAAGTGGCCGCTGGGACACTCCCTGTCGATTTTGCGTTCCGTTTGCTCACGATCACCAAGTCGATCGAGCGCATCGCAGATCACTGCACGAATACCTGCGAGCAGGTGATTTACTTGCACTCTGGGCTCATTGTGCGACATCGGCCGGAAGGCTGGTCGAAGCCGTTGCCTCCCTCGCAATAAAACCCGCCGCTTCGTTCCCACGCTTCACCCAACTGCTTCATCGCGATTCCCATGCAGAACACAGACGCAGCTCTCGCGCTCCGCTCCTCTTTCGACGCACATGGACAGGGTCATACCTTTCGCCATTTCGATGCGCTCACGCCCGCGGCACGCGAGCAGTTTCTTGCGCAACTTGAGTCGGTTGACCTCGCGTTGATTGCCAGGCTTGCGCGCGCTGGCGCAGACGCGAAGCAAGATTTCAGCGCGCTCAAACCGGCGCCGTATGTGGCGCTGGGCGCAGACTCTACAGACGCGCGCAATGTAGGTGAAGCGATTCTGCGCGCAGGAAAGGTTGCTGCGTTCACCGTTGCTGGCGGGCAAGGTACGCGACTTGGTTGGCGCGGCCCAAAGGGAACCTATCCCGCGACGGCGGTGACTGGGCGACCCTTGTTTCGCGTGTTTGCCGAGCAAATCGCGGCGGCGGAAAAGCGCTACGGCTGCGCGATTCCGTGGTACATCATGACGAGCCCGCTGAACGACGAGGACACTCGCGCGTTCTTCCGCGACAACAACTGGTTCGGACGAAACCCTGCGGACACCTTCATGTTTCCGCAAGGGACGATGCCATCCGTCACCTTCGATGGCAAACTCATGCTAGAAACGCCCGGATCGCTTGCTGTCAATCCCGACGGTCACGGCGGCGCAGTTCGCGCGCTCTCTGCAAGTGGAGCGCTTGAAGATATGCGTGCGCGCGGCATCGAACACATGAGTTACTTCCAAGTCGACAATCCGCTGGTGCGCATTGCCGATCCGGTGTTTCTCGGATTCCACGCGGCGAACGGCGGCATGTCGTCGGGCGAGATGTCGAGCAAAATGGTCGCAAAACGCGATGCTGCCGAGAAAGTCGGCGTCTTCTGCGATCTCGGCGGCAAGACGGGTGTCGTCGAGTACAGCGACATGCCGGCAGAGCTGACGACCGCAGTCAACGCACACGGCCAACTCCGCTTCAACGCTGGATCGATCGCGATTCACGCGATTTCGGTCGCGTTCCTTGAGCGGCTCGCGTCAGGGGGTGAAGACGGAAGTTTCGCCCTGCCCTTCCATCGCGCGAAGAAAAAGGTGCCGTATTGGTGTGAATCGCAGGCGAAGACCGTGGAGCCAGCCGAGCCAAACGCGACCAAGTTTGAAGCGTTCATCTTCGACGCACTCGCGCTCGCAGCGAAGAGCCTCGTGATGGAGACTTCGCGCGTCGAAGAGTTCGCGCCGATCAAGAACGCCTCCGGCGACGACAGCCCAGCATCGAGTCACCAAATTCAATCGAATCGCAACGGCGCGTGGCTCGAGAAGTTCGGCGTGAAGGTTCCGCGTCGCCCAAACGGCGATGTCGATGCGCGCATCGAAATCCTTGCCGAAACCGCGCTCGAAGCAGGCGACCTCGCAGACGCAGCGCTGCCGCGAGAGATCAAGGCTGGTGACGAGGTTGTGCTGTAGGCGCTGCGAATCACGCAGCGGTCAGTTGTCACACACACCCCAGTTGTCGAGCACGGATGAAAGATCCGCGCCATTCACGACGCCGTCGTGGTTCGTGTCGCCGGAACCCTGCGCATCAACTGCGCCCCACGACGCAAGCACGATGCCGAGGTCAGCAGCATTCACTTGGCCGTCATCGGTC
>JASGCF010000213.1 GCA_030054275.1 Limnohabitans sp.
CGTAGACCCCGCCACAGGGAGCGCCCGCAGGCGCGACCGCGAAAGAAACGAGCGCGGCCTGCGTCCTTTTCAGGCTTCTGAGCAAGCCTCTAGCCAAAGGTCGCCCCCGCAGCGGCAAACTCACGCGATGTGAGCATTGTTTCGCGTCGTCTCAACCACGACATCTCAACCACGACATCTCAACCACGACATCTCAACCACGACATCTCGCGACAACGCACCCCGCGACAACGCATCTCCCGAAGCGGATCCGCTAGGCTTCCGGCATGTACGGACTTATCAACAAGGCTGTCGAAGGGCTCGTTCGTCAACGCTTTGGTGACGCAGCATGGGATCGCATCCGCACAAGGGCGGGTTTGCCTGATGAGCCGTTCATCTCGATGGAGCAGTATCCAGATCAGACAACCTACGACCTCGTTGGCGCCGCGAGCGCAGAACTCGGCGCGCCGGCCGAAGCCATTCTGGAGGAGTTTGGTCGGTACTGGACGGTCTACACCGCCGAAGTTGGCTACGGCGAATTGATGAAGGGCGCGGGCAGCACGCTGCCTGAATTTCTGCGCAATCTCGATCAACTTCATACGCGCGTCAAACTCTCATTCCCGCATCTCGCGCCACCCAGTTTCTCGGTGGCCAACGAGACCGCGACTTCGCTCGACTTGCACTACTACTCCGATCGCGCTGGGCTTGCGCCGTTGGTTGTTGGCCTCTTGAAGGGCCTCGGCGAACGATTTCAGGTGGATGTGGTGGTTCGTACAGTGCGAGTGAACGGCACGAAGCCGCACGATCTCTTTCATGTCGTCTGGGCGAGCGCCAGTGCAACATCTGATTCGTCTGCCGCTGGGAGTGCTGCGTGAGCGAGGGCAGTGTTCCGGGGGCCTTCGACGAAGCGCTGGTGCAGCGCTTGTTCCCGTTGAGTTTTTCGATCGATGAAGCGATGCGCATTGTGGCGATTGGTGATCGTTGGCATGGCATCGATCCCAAGACTGCCATCGGCGCAGATTTCGACGCACGATTCGAGATCGAACGACCAACCGGCGTGCGCGCGTTTCCTGAGATCGCAGCACACAGTGACAGCGTGTTTTTGCTCACGCTGCGGGAGCGGCCGCAATTCAAATTTCGCGGGCAATTCGTCCATGTGCAGCAGCATGGAAGTTCGCGATGTCTCTTCGTCGGTGGTCCGTGGATCACGCGCATCGCAGATCTCTCAGCGCTCGGCCTTGGCGTACAGGATTTTCCGCCGCATGACCCGCGCGGTGATCTCTTGATCTTGTTGCAAACTCAAGAATCCACGCTTGCTGATCTCAAGGCACTCACGGCGCGCTTGCGTCAGCAGATGGAGAAGCAGACGCAACTCGAATCGCAGATTCGGCAGATACAGAAGATGGAATTGGTAGGCCGCTTCGCAGGCGGCATGGCACACAACTTCAACAATATTCTGATGGCAATTCACGGGTACGCGGCTTTGGCGTTGTCGCGTATTCCGGCCGGCGATCAGATGCGTCCTTGGGTCGAGCAGATTCGTTCGGCCGCAGATCACGCAGCGCAACTGACGCGCGAGTTGCTTGCGCTGTCACGACAGCATCCACTGCGACTCGAATCATTGGATCTCTCGCGTGAAATTGGTGAGGCGGAGCGGCTGTTGCGCCCGTTGCTCGGCGAGCGGATTACGCTCTCGGTTCGGGTTGAGGAAAGTGCGCGACAGGCCGTGTCAGATTCTGCCGCGCTGAAGCAGATCGTTATGAATCTGGCGCTCAACGCGCGGGATGCGATGCCAGATGGCGGTGCGCTCTCGATCACAGTCGCACCTGCAAGTGCACCTCCGAGTGCCTCGTTGAAACAGGGCGACTTCATCGAACTTCGCGTCACCGACACCGGTGTTGGCATGGACGAAAGCGTGAAATCCCGCATTTTCGAGCCGTTTTTCACGACCAAGGAAGTAGGCAAGGGTGTTGGACTTGGGCTCTCGTCCGTGTACGGATTGGTCGAACAGATTGGCGGATCGATTCAGGTCGAGAGCGAAGTGGGCAAAGGTACGACATTCAGTATCGCGTTGCCTCGCGTCGAGGGTTATGCCGAACACGCTGCGCCGAAGCAACAATCTGCGAGCGGCGGTCGTGGAGAGCGCATCTTGCTTGTCGAAGATGAGCCGTTGGTGCGTCGACTGCTGGAGCAGATTTTGACCCGCGCTGGCTATCAAGTGTCGTCGAGTCTTGGTGCAGAGCCTGCACTTGAAATCGCCAGACGCGGACGCCCGTTTGATCTGCTGATCACGGATGTTGTCATGCCTGGGATGAGTGGGCCGGATCTTGCGCGTGCGATCGAAAGTCACAGCGGCCGAACGCCGGTGATCTTCATGTCGGGGTACACCGAAGATGCGGCGATGCGCTCCAACGCGTTGAAACCACACCAGCGCTACTTCCCCAAGCCGTTCGCGCCGCCGGAGTTGTTGGCTGCGATTCGCGAGTTGCTCGGCTCATTCCCGCTTGGGGCTTCGGTCGTCTAAGAAGGTTGCAAGTCACGCGCGCAACTCGAAGTGGCTGCGCATCGAAAATTTTTGAGCGCAATTTTTCTGCGTGCAAAAGTGCCAGAAAAATGCGGGCGTTGTTGCTCTGTCGTTATGTTCACACGCATCGCAGTTGTGTGATGCGTGGCCGTCATGAAGCGGTCATGAAGCGGTCATGAAGCAGTCATGAAACAGTCATGAAACAGATTGGGAAACGGGGGTTTCGAATGTCGTTGTCTCTTTGCAGTTCATGGTGGTATCGCGATCCGATCGTCATTTTTGCCCTTCTTTTGGCTGGGTTTTTCACGAGTACGACCTGCGCGCATGCCGTACGGCCCTCGGGTCATGATCGTTTGATCGGGGAAGACCTTGCGCCCGCGAAACGAATCACGCTTCTCGCAGATGAAGCAACACGCGCGCTTCGCCATGCTGTGTGGGACGACGGAGTCACTCCGGTCATTTCTGGCCTGAGCGCTCTGTCAGCGACCGAAGTGTTGCGGTTCCTTGTGGAACCAATTCCGCCGGCTCCGCGGAGTGCATGGCACACGCTGCGCGCTGGTTGCACAACAACCGCACCAAGCGACGAGATGCTTGATGCTGCCCGCGCGCTTCTGGTGCGAGAGGCTGTACTCGCATCACTCGATGAGGAAATCGAATTTCCACCAGCCGTGTTGTACTCCATACTCGAGGCGCTTCCGCAACCTGTCCAAAATCCAGCTGCCAGTGATCGTGTGGCGTCGGCGGTCGAACGACTCGAGAAACGCGAGCGATTGACCGGAGTTGATCGCGGTGATGCGATGGCGCTGTGTAGTGCACTTCCTGACGAACGCGCAGAAGCGCTCGCGTGGGTGACGCGTCTCGATGCCCTTTATGCAACGCTCTTGGCGCGTGCGGATGGCGCGGAGGGCAGAGCCGTTGTGCGCATTGCTCGTGCGATTCGGTTGATGCAGGCTGGTTGGGATTTCGAGCGCGACTCGCTGATGGATCCACCGCCTGAGCGCAAATCGGATGCAAGTCCCTCAAGTGCGCAGCGGCCGCTTGATCGTGTGATGCGCGATATTCGGCTCGCGCGGAAAGAATCGCCAAGTTGCGATGTGCTTCGTCGAGCGCTGCGCGAACTGCGGCCGACATCGGTGCTCCTTGTGTCAAGCGTGGTGATCGATGCCCATGACCGACTTGGCGTTGGACGACAGATCATTGCGTTAGACGCCGAACGGCTGGAAGCATGGTGTCGTGAAGCAGGTCTTGCACCCGCAGGCCGTGCTGAAAGTCCGAGCAGCGCGGGATCTGCGAGTCCAACTCAGCAACCAGCCCAGCAACCAGCTCAGCAACCCGCTCAGCGACGGGAAGGTACGCGACCGAAGCGATTGCGCGATGCCCCGTTTGGAATCAAACCGCTTGGTTGAATCGGCTACGCTTCGCCCATGGACGGCTCCGGAAGTGGCGCAGCGCAGCGATACGAAAAGCAAATGAAACTGCCGCGTTTTGGCGCGGCAGGGCAGGAGCGGCTGCGGGCGTCGCGAGTTCTTCTTGTTGGTTGTGGAGCGTTGGGAACATCGGTTTCTGAGCAATTGTGTCGAGCCGGAGTCGGAACGATTTCGATCGTCGACCGTGACTTGGTGGAGTGGTCGAATCTGCAGCGTCAGACGCTGTTCACTGAGCAAGACGCGAGGCGTGGAACTCCCAAGGCAGAGGCCGCCAAGGCTCGACTTGCCCAGATCAATGGAGCGGTGCGGGTCCGTGCATGTGTCGATGATCTCGACGCCTCAAATGTGCGGTCGTACGCGGCGGAATGTGACCTCATCGTGGATTGCCTCGACAACTTTGAAACGCGATACATCCTCAACGATTGCGCTGTAGAGGCGCACCTTCCGTTGGTCTACGGCGGGGCTATTGGGCTCGCGGGAATGGCGGCAGGAATTCTCCCCGTGCGTCCGGTTTCGACTGCGTACCAATCGCGGCGTGCGACGCGACAGGGAGCGCCGCTTGTCACATGGAGTGACGAGGATGCGACACCGTGCCTTCGTTGTTTGGCGCCGGATACTCCCTTGCCAGGCGAAACGGCGACCTGCGATTCGACCGGCGTGCTAGGGGCGACTTCCTTGCTCACTGCCTCGCTGCAATCGATGATTGCGCTGCGGCTCCTTGCCGAAGGCGCTGGCCACGGTGCTCCAATGGCTGGGGTGCTTCTTCGATTTGATCTCGGATCCGCGGACGGCACCTTCCCAAAACTGAACACCTCAGATTTGCGCACGGCGCGCGACCGAGATTGTGTGTGCTGTGCGCGCGGGGTGTTTGAGCATCTTTCGCTCGACCAAGTACGGCCTCGAAATGGGCGCACGAGGGTGCTCTGCGGTCGCAATGCTGTAGAAGTCCATCTCGGTGCGCCGGTGGATGGCGCTGCGATCGATCGAATCGAAGCAAGACTTCGTGCGTTCGGCGAAGTACAGCGTGCGACGGAAGGTGACACGACGATGCTTCTCGTTCGTCTCCGTCAAGACGCAGATGTTTCGTCTCGTGGGGGAGAGGAGGGCATGCGAGCGACTCCGAGGAAGTTGACCGTGATCGCGTCAACGACCGCGACGCTTGTCCTTGTCGAGGGCACGACCGATCCTGAGGTGGCGCGCAGCGAGGTTGCCCGAAGCATCGGGGTATAAGAGGCCTTCGGAAGGTATGCAACGATCGGCACTGTTCCGCAGAGATCGATCTTGGAATCGCCCAATTTGGTTGGAATGCGGCAGCGAGAAGCTACACTCGAAATGGCGCCGCCGAAGGGAGCGTGAGCATCATGTCCATGTCGTTTGCGGAACTGGTTGGTCGAATTGCCGAGATTGGATGCGATTTCCGCGCGTCACGCGAACACTCCGAAGTGGTGGTCGCGGTTCCAACGCAGCACTACATCGATCCGCATGATGGAGAGCGCAGTCTGCTCTTGCACATGACGCTCCAAGAAAATGGCGAGATGCTGCGTATCTGCGTTCCCGAGGTGTATGTGGTGTCGGGCTTCGAGCATCGCGGTGCCATGTGTGAAGCGATGCTTGCCGCCAATTGGCGCGTGCGGGTCGCCAGTTATGTACTCGATGAGTCGGATGGGGAAGTGCGAGTTGTGTGTGATATGCCGCTTGAAGATGGTGCCGTGACCAGCAAGCAACTTGGTCGTATGCTCACCCTCGTCGCATGGACCGTGGATCAGTTCGATCCAGTCATTCGCGCTGCAGGTACGACGGGCACGATCAACTTTGCTGAAGTTGATGCCCGCATTCTGAAGAAGTCTCCCGAGCCGCGCCGCCGAAAATCACGCTCCCCGCGTGAGAAGCGTGAACTTGCAGATCTCATCAAAGCCGCCGGGGGTGTAGAAGGCTTGCGCAAGTTGCTTGAAGAGCACGGTCTCTGACCACGCCTGCCTCGAGCGAATCGTTGCGTTCCTTTGCACGCTGATGGAATTCGGAGGTCGGATGTTTTGG
>JASGCF010000214.1 GCA_030054275.1 Limnohabitans sp.
GACACCTTCTTGCGACCACGCTCTCTGCAATACCTGAACGCATAGTCTGCGATGCGGCGCGACGCGGATTCGGTTGCGACCTTGATGCTGGTGGCAACGCCCTTCGTGATTTCGTTTTCGATGCCCGCGTACAAGCCTTCTGTGTTCTCGCGAACGATGACGAGGTCAACATGCTCGTAGCGCGATTTGACCCCGTGCATTGTGCGAATCGGGCGCACTGCTGCATAGAGATCAAGCGTTTTGCGAAGCAAGACATTCACGCTTCGGAAGCCAGTACCGACAGGCGTGGTGCAAGGCCCCTTCAGTGCGACGCCGTATTCCGCGATCAAGTCGAGCGTTGATTGTGGGAGCAACTGCTTCTCGCCAGCAGCGAGCGCCGCCTCGCCTGCATGGCGTGTTGTCCATGCGATGTCCGCGCCGGAGGCGTCTATCACCACACGCGCTGCTTCAGCAACTTCAGGACCGATTCCGTCTCCGGGGATGAGCACAACATTGGTCGACATGGTGGGTTCCGTGGTGAATTGCGTCTCTTGCGTGGCGCGCTCGCGCGGGCGAAGAGAATAGCGTCAAAGAAAAGCCGAGGGCGCCGTTTCGGGCACCCTCGGTGAAAGCTTGCATCGGGTTGCGCGATCCGTCGGCGCATACGCGCAACTCAGTTTGCGCTGCTACCGACATTCTCTGCGCCAGCAACAACACTCTTCGCTGGGATGACCAACTTTTGGCCAACCTTCAGATTCTTCTCGGTTGCGCCCTTGTTGGCTGCGAGGATCTGACGCCAGTACTTGTCGCTGCCGTAGTACTTCCGCGAGATCGACGAGGGATTCTCGCCCTTCGCGACCACATGGACCGTCGAGCCCGCTGGAGCTGCGGTTGCGCCTGAAGTGGAACCACTGCTCGCGCCGGTTGCGGGAGTCGCAGTGTTGACGCCTTCGCTCGCCGCGAGTTGCGTTGGCGAGGCTGGAATCTTGATCTTCTGCCCGATCTTGAGCGAGTCCGGCTCGACCAACGGATTCGCCTTGGCGATCGCCTTCCAGAGTTTCCGGCTGCCGTAGTACTTCGCTGCGAGACCCTCGAAGGTGTCATTCGCAGCGATCACATGGACCACTTCGCTGCTTGATGCGGGGGTCGAAGAAGTTGTCGAACGATTTGGAAGATTGGCACCGGTCGGCGTTGGACCGCCCGATGTTGCACCTGGTGTGAACCCCGCGGGTGTCGATGCGCCTTGTGGGAAATTCTGCGAACCAGTGTTGGTAGCAACAGTGCTCGCAGGCATCGACGAACCTCCAGCACCAACAGGACCCGCGTCACCAGTTGAACGAGGCAGTCCGTTCACGAAGCGCGGAGCGGTGTTCGGCGACGAAACAGTTCCGGTGGATGGTGTCGTTGCAGTGCTCGCGCCACCCACAACACCATTCGCTGCGATGCCGTTGGTCGGCGCTGCGGTTTGTGGATTTGGATTGAATGCAACATCACCCTTGCCGGTGCCGGCTGGTGTACTCGTTGCTCCATTGAATGGAGGCTGTGTGCGCTGCGCACCTGCGACGGCTGGAGTACCAAGCGGCGCCGGAGTTGGCGTCGTATTTGGTGATGCGCTTGAACCCGCAGGCGTCGCAGTTGTTCCACCAGTTGCTCCACCAGTTGCTGGAACAAGCGTGAGTGTCGGCGGGCCTGCTGGTGCGGGCGTTTGTGTCGCCTGCGTCGATGACGCGACATCCTTTGTCGCGCTCGACTTGCTAGAGGTTGTGGATGGCGCAGTGGCGAGGTAGTAGATACCAGCTGCGCCGAGAAGTACGACAAGAACGATCGTTGCGATCTTGGAACCGGTCGGCATGTTGTGCTCGAAGTGTTGCGACGGTACGCAAGTGCGAACGAGACTCGTGCTCCGGCATCCGTTCCGGCGAGGTCTCGCGGTTTGTTGAAAGCAGTTCTCGCGTTACGCGCCCGCTGGTGCAGCCGACCCTGTGCTCGATGAGCCAGTGGTCGTTGGACCAAGCGAAGCCTTCGCACGCTCGAACTCTTCCTCCTTGCGACTATAAACGAGAGGCGCAGCAATTGCCACCGAGCTGAAAGTACCTGCGATCAGACCGATGAGGAAGGTGTAGGCGAACGGCCGAATACCCGTGCCGCCGAGTGCGATCAAGATGATCGCAGTGGCGAGAGTGCTACCGCCGGTGAGCACGGTTCGGCTGAAGGTTTGGTTGATCGAAAGATTCACGGTCTCGCGGCTGATCCAAGTACGCTTGCCACGGTTCTCGCGGACGCGGTCGAGGATGACGATGGTGTCGTTCAACGAGTAACCGATGATCGTCAAGAGACCCGCGACCACATTGAGGTCGATGCGATATTGCTCGATGTAAAGCGCTGCACCGAAGGAAGTTGGTGCCAGTGGAATCGAGATCGCAAGGAATCCAAGACAGACGACGACATTGAAGGTGACGCCGACGACCGTGGCGGTTGAGAAGCGGAAACTACCGAATCGCACCCAGATGTAGGCCAACATGCCGATGAGGCTCAGGACAACAGCAACCACGGCACTTGCAGCCAGGTTCTCCGCGACAACTGGGCTAAAGCTCGAGACCTGATCAAGGCTTGCCTGCTGGGTGAGTGCTTGCTGCACCAGATCCCATTCTTTGCCGGCCAAGTTGCGATCCCATGTTTCGAAATCGACCTTGGTCGAATTGGTGTCTGGATCGGTGACAAGCACCACCAGCGACTTCTGCGGTCCCGACGGATTGGCTGGATCAACTGGATCGAGACCAATCACCTTGGTTGGACGACCAGCGGTCGCAGACCAGTCTGGCTGCGCACGCATGCGGCGAATGCGCTCAGCGACATCCGACGCCGTGACCGGCGGCTGCACATTGTCGACAACCACCGCGACACCGCCGCGGAACTCTGCCACAGGCTCGCTCGATGCATTCGGGCGGCCAATCGACGAGCCGATCGAAGCCTTCTCAAGCGGCTTGGTCGCAAGGGTGTGATCCTTGCTTTCCGAATTCGCAAACGACAGCGGAAGTCGAACATCAACGTCCTTCGCGAAGGCAAGCACCACCGCTTCTTGCACCTCACGGGCGATGCGCGACTCATCGATCCCATCCATCTGCGGCGGATTACCCACGCGAATTTGGAAACTCGACGCAGAACCGTCCGCTGCCTGATCGCCCACGGTGAGCACATTCGCGGATGCCAACTGCGCAACAATCTTGTTGTCGCCAGCCGATTGTCCGATGGCACGCACACGGTCTTCGACGGCTTGGCGGGTAAACGCCAGACGACCGCTTTCAGACTTCGGCTCACCACCACTCGCAGCGCGCGTCGTGAGAGTCATCGCAACGCCGCCACGGAACTCTGTCTCGAAGATGTCGTTTCCACGAGCGAGCAGTGCGACCAGCGAAAGAACAGCAAGCACGCCAGAAAATCCGAAGAGCGCTGGTCGCAACGAGATCCAATCGACCTTCGGTAGCAACACGCGCGAAATCGCAGGCACGATCGTCGGAAGCATTGGGAGCGACTTGAGACCCTTCTCAAGCGCCGTATCGAACATCGCCCGCGTGACCCAAATGCCCGTGAAGAGCGTGGTGATCACGCCGATCGACATCGTGAGTGCGAAGCCCTTCACCTCGGTCGCGCCGACTTTGTAGAGCACGACACACACGATGAGGTTTGTGACATTGCCGTCGATGATCGCGCTGAGTGCGCGTCGATACGCGGTTGCCACTGCCGCACGCAGCGGATTTCCTTGCTCAAGTTCTTCGCGAATACGCTCGTAGATAAGCACATTGGCGTCGACTGCCATCGCAACCGAAAGTGCCACGCCAGCGAGACCAGGCAGCGTGAAGGTGCCGTCGAGCAGCGCCATGATGCCGAAAATCAAGAGTGTGTTCACCGCGAGTGCGATGTCTGCAACCAAGCCTGCGAGGAAGTAGTACGCGAGCATCACCACACAGGTGATGCCGACCGAAAGAATCGTGGCCTCAAGACCCTTGGTGAGATTTTCTGCGCCGATCGACGGACCAAGGATGTTGACCGAGATTGGATCGCTCGACACCTTCGCTTCAAGGCTGCCTGCCGTGAGCACGCGGATCAGATACGCAATTTCTTCATCGCTGAATTGCCCGGTAATGATGCCGTTGTCCGTAATGGTGTCATTGAGATTTGGCGCACTGAAGACTTCGTCGTCAAGCACAATCGCCATCATCTCGCCGCGGTGATTTCCGGTGAGACGCGCCATGCGTTGTCCACCAGCTGGATCAAGGCGGAAGGCAACCGCAGCGCCGCCGAGTCGTTGATCTGTGGTGCGGAACGCGCCGGTGAGGCCCCACGCGCCACCGTCGTCGTGCGTCATGGCCTTCGTGGCCGAGTCTGCAAGCAAGAGGTAGGTCTCGCCACCAAACTCACCAGCCACCAAGTCGTAACGCGATGCGAAGTACGCGACCGGATCTGCGCGCAACTGCTGCATCTGCTCTGGCGTGTCGTACCACTGCTTCGGATCGTTCACTGCGAACCAGCGCACGCGACCAGGCTCACCGGCGCCTGGGCCCTTCTTCGCCAAGTCATCGCGAAGTTGCTGCACATTCACGCCGACTGGATTGCTCGCGCGCACCGCAATGCGGAACTCAAGCACACCTGCACCGCGCATCAAGCGCATCAAGTCTTCAGGATCATCAAGCCCCGTGCGCTTGGTGAGGTATGCATCGTTTGCTGCGACGAGGGCATCGAGTTCACCTGCGAGCGAGGGGAAGTCTGCCTTGATCGATGCGATTTCCTTCTCGCGCGGACTTGGTCCGCGTTCCGGCTTGCCATCCGCGCCAACGACGGGGCTTCCGTCAGCACCGCGAATGACAGACGGCTGCGTCGAAAGTTCGAGCGCCTTGGTCAACTTGGCAGCTGGCAGCGTGCGCGAGAGCACCTCGCTCTTCAGGCGCTCGACATTCAATTCAGCAGCAACCAACTTGTCTTCGGCAGCGCTCTTCGCAACGGCATCAACTGGCGCACCAGACTTGGCTGCGTCTTCGAAGTTCGCGAGTTCCGCCTTGGCACTCTGCAAGCGTTGCCACTGCAACTCGAGTTCAGCGACCGCTGGGTGCAGCGAGCCGAAACGCGCGACTGCTTTCCCCGAGAAGAGCGCTGCGTCAAGTTCCGCTGCTGGAATCTGCGTCTTCGCCAGAAACTCATCGACGGCTTGCTTCGCTTTGACCTGCAAATCACGCACTTCCGCAGACGGCAAAGGCATCACCACTTCGATGCGGTCGCGGCCTTGCGGAGTCATCGCAATGTCGAGCACGCCTTGCGGATTCACGCGCTGCTTCAAGACTTCAATGACTTGACCAAGCACTTCCTCTGGGCGTTGCGCGTCTGGCATGCTGACCGCATACACGAGGCTCACGCCACCCTGAAGATCCTTACCGAGCCGTACGCCCTTCACATTGAGAAGCAGTCCGCAAAGGACGCACAGTGCGAGGACGAAGAGAAGTTTGACTGCGTTCTTCATGAGAAATCCAACCGAAACCTGACGAACAGGCGAATAAGCACATCAACACACACAGCAGCGAGAGCGCGACAGCGCGCCACTCAACTTGTCACAGATTCCTTCAACACCGCTTCGATTTTGCTGCGTGCAACCGTGATCTTGGTGTTCGAGTGTTCGTCGACTTTGAGCACCACCACATCCGGCTTCACTTCCACGACGCTCCCGATGATGCCGCCGACGGTGCGGACCGAATCATTCTTCTTGATCGAGTTCATCATCGTTTCGAACTTCTTCCGTTCACGACGACCACCCATGATGGTCATCACGACAAACAGCACGACCGCAGCCAACAGAATGAGTTGGAAACCCATGCCGCTTGGACCTGCTCCGGCTGGCGCGCCATTTCCTGTCGCTGCACCGGATGAAGCACCGGAGGCTTGCGAGGTCGCGACTTCGGATGAACTCGCGCCCGTTGGCGGCAGTTGTGC
>JASGCF010000004.1:0-25606 GCA_030054275.1 Limnohabitans sp.
AGCAAGAGGGCGTGGGATGCGGCTCGAAGCAACTCTCGGGCACAGCACCGCAACTTGAGCAGAACGTTTCAGCCAGCGCGACGCACAGCTCGTCCCACGCAACGCCGCAGCAGGCAGGCTCTGCTGTGCAAACGAGTTCGCAGCAGTCAGGACTTGAGCATCCAGGGCCAAGGAGATTGACGACAAAGCAACTATTGGGCGCGTTGGCACAGGCTCCGCTGCCGCCGCCTCCGCTGCCACAGTTTTGACCCTGCGCAGTCGTTCCCGCGACGCCACAACAGGCAAGCATCGCGAACTGAAGAAGGCCAGAGAACATGTTTCGAATTCGGGACATGGATGAGACTTTGAAGGAAGCCGTGATGGACGGCTGGGGAATCATGAAAGGTCTGCGTTACTCGGGATCACTCTGGGTTTGAACGGCGTGTTGCGTGGGCGCCGTCACGGCGTGGGGATTGCCCGAGCCTTTCCGGCGTTGAGTCCGCGCTCATCGTTGAATGGGATTCCGATGAGTGAGAAGCCAGGCGTCGAAGAGGCTGAGTAACCAAACTCGTTGCCACTCGCAGCGTTGTTCTCTATGCGCACAGAATCGAGCACCGCACCGCTCGTTCCCGGTTGACGCGTGAGTACAAGCACGCGGCCAGCTTTGACGCGCGTCGCAGATGGCGACACGACATCCGACTTCGGTGCGCCGACGACGATGGTGAAGCCCCCGCCGACAACACTTGGCGCGATGGAGATGCTCGATCCGAAGCCCTTCACATCGATGGAGGTCGGTGGATCAAAGAAGCCTCGGTACGAGTAACTCGAAGGTGTTGCAGCACTCACATCAACGCGACGCTCCCAGAAGTGCACGCGTCCGCGTCCGCCGTTTGTGCCAGGCGCACCAATGGCAAGCAGGTTGGACTTGATCGCAACGGCCGTGCCGAAACGATCGCCCTCAACGAGTTGCGAACCAGACGCGGTTGGCGTGAGGATGATCGGCGTCGTTGGGAAGGTTCCGAGTCCGCCGGTCGTGGTCACAAACGGTGCGCGGTCATAGATGTACACGCTGCCCTTGCCGTTGTTGCGGCCGGGAGCCCCAGCCATCGCGATCACGCGCGATGCGGTCGCCGAAGTAGTGAGCGGTAGGAAGCCTTCAATCGCAACCGAAGTTCCAAAGTTGTCACCAACAGCGGGCTGTGTGAGCGAGCGGAACGATTGGTATCCGCCGCGTTCACTCGTGCCAACCACATAGTTGCGATAGATGTAGATGCGTCCGCGACCGCCCGATTCTCCAGGCGCGCCAACGATGATCTGATCTGCAGATTCGCGCGGAGAGCGACCCATGGCAACGGCGGATCCGAAGAGCGCGTAATCGAAGCCGACGCCCGATGGATCGGGGTTCACCAAGTTCGTTGGCGAGATCTTCCACAGTTGCGTCCACGCGCCGCCGGGCGTGCGCGCAAAGAGGTACATCGAACCCTTGGAAGTGTCGCTTGGAATGCTCTCGCGGTAGGCGCCAGCAAGTACGAAATCACGCGCTTGGTTGATAAGCCCAACGCCGGTTCCGATGACAGGGCGCTTGAACGCAGCAAGGCCTCTGCCGAAGTAAGCGTTGGCAACGGGCACCGTTGGTTGCAGGAGTGTTTGTCCGACAATCGCGCCAGCTTGGATATCAAGCGCGTACACGCCACCAGAGTTTGAAATCGTGGTGGGTTGATCTTCGTTATCGAAAAGCGGGGCGCCGATTGCAAAGAGTGCGGCCGGATCACCTGCGCGCGTACTCGCACCGACAGCTGTCCCGAGCGTATCGAGCGTGCTGATTCCGCCGGTCGCGAACTCGATATCGCCAACTGGACATTCGTCTGGAATGCCGTCGTTATCGATGTCGAGCGAAATCCCAAGCGCAATGTCACACGAGTCGGGAATGCCCGTGAAATTGCAGTCGAGTTCTGTGCCGCTTGAGATATCGATGGCGTCATCGATCCCGTTGTTGTTGCAATCGGTGATCGGTCCAATCGAGCAGCGGTAGCGCGCGACAAGCGATGAAGTAAGCGCGATGGTTTGCGCGTTACTCACGAGGTTGGTGTTGTTTGGTCCTGCGACACCAGTTGGTTCGCCCGCAAATGCAACGATCGGATTCGAGTAGTGCGGAATGCGCTCCTCGTCTTCGCCCGCGATCGGATTGGTCATGATCGTGCGGTACTTCGCAGCCGGTGTACCTGCTTCGAATCGATAGCCGTGCGAATACTCAAAGAAGCCGTCGCATTGTTCAGGCGCGTCTGGATCTGGATTGTCGGTGCAGCAGCCCATGTTGAAGCCGAGTGCCGTTGCGAGGTCGAGTCCTTCCGTCTGCGAGATCGCGCAGAAACCAAGCGCCGCATTGCCGACGCCGATGAACCCGACGGCAGTGATCGCAGGATCGTTGGATGTGCTGCAAAGCACCACGAGATCTGCGCAGTTGTTGTTGCGCACTCGGGAAATCTCGTCCCACTCGCCGTCTGCGAGATCAACGAGCGCGAGAAGATCGTCGGCCAAATTTCCCGATCCGTCGGTTGCGAGTGGATGAAACCCAGTGCCACCGACAAGGCAACTCTTCACGCGGAACTGGCTCCACACGCGACTATTCGCGAGCGCTGCGTTGGTCCGCGCGACATCTGCCAAAATCGCGGTTTTCATCGCTGTTTCGGATTCGAAACCAGCCAAGAACGCGGGCGTGTATGCGATGAGAAGATCGATCAGCGCGCCGTTGTCTGCGCATGCATCTGCAACGCCACCGTCGCCGCCAGCGATGCCGCCCTCAACACCATTTTCGCTGCCAGCGATCCGCTTCATGAGATCCGGTACATCGCTTGGAGAAATCGCTGTAAATCCACCGTGCTCGGGTTCGCGGGGCGTCCAACGCTCTGCGCCAATCGCGGGATCCGTGTCAAGCCTCCACGATTCCGCGACGCCGTTGCGCACCGCTCGCACAGTGCCCGTGACGAGCCCGTCGCGCACCAAGATTTCAGCGGTGTTGCCTGCGTCGAGATCTGCGAAGTTGAAACCGAGCGCGTCGCTCGCAGCAAATCCGCGCGAGACAAGTGGCATCTCGACTGCGAAGCCGCCGGGGAGGGCGAAGAGAAGTGTGTCGCCAACTTGCAATTGTGCGGCGAGGAGCGCTGGGAAAGTCCAAAGATGATCGCCGCCAACCATGCGGTCTACATCACTCAGCGCAACCGACTCGTCCACGGGCAAGTTCAGTAGCCCAGCGCGTAGGCGTTGCGGCACATCGCTCTCACGACGAAGGCCAAGACCGAATTGCAGCGGCGCGAGCGTTGCGAGCGCGACGCTTGCACTGGCGAGGAGGACGGCCGGACGGGTGCAGATACTCATAAGTGTTTGTCGTCAGCGGTAGTCGCCATTGGTCGGTAGGAGTCGTTCGCGGCAGTGGTCAGCGGATGAAACGAAGCGTTGTGTGCAATACATCGCGGGCACACTCTGACCGCGCAAGACTGCCGCGAGAACCTCTCAGTCGGAAGCCGAGAGGATACCGCGTGCGGACACCCGCGCGGCCTCTCTCGCGTGGCACTCTTCTCACGAAGACAGACGAAAGATCATGATTCGGATGGGGTTCAGCGCAAATCGGGTCGCCGAATCCTCGCAAGATCGGAACGAAGATGCAGAGCTCTACGCGTACGGACTTTCTGGGATGAGTGTGCTGCGGTCGCTTGTCCGCAGCGCGCGCGACTTGGAGGCACCTGTGTACCTCGATTCTTCAGTTTCGAGGTTCAGACACCTGACTCGTCGCCTGCAGTGGCCGCAGATACCCCGCAGATACCCAGCAGTCACATGCGGTGCGTCGTGGACTGCACCTCAACCCCACCAAATCGCCGCTCACGCGACGCAAACGCGCGAATTGCTTCGTGAAAGTCGGCTGTTGTGAAGTCGGGCCACAGCACGCTCGTGACATGCAATTCGGCGTAGGAAATCTGCCAAAGCAGATAGTTTGAGATGCGCATTTCGCCGGCGGTTCGGACCAAGAGATCAGGGTCCGGAAGTCCGGCTGTATAGAGGTGGTTTGCGACGGTGGTCTCGTCGATCGTCGAAGGGTCGAGGCGCCCAGTTTGGACTTCTTCTGCAATTGCGCGGGCGGCGTCCGCGATTTCCGTCCGAGAACCGTAATTCAACGCAAGACACAGGGTCAGTCCAGTGTGCGCTGCGGTCACGCGCTCGGTTTCGTCGAGTTCTGCAAGCACCTCCGAGGGCAGCCCCTCGCGGCGGCCGATCCGACGAAAGCGGATGTTCTCGCGCA
Organism: Limnohabitans sp.; assembly: GCA_030054275.1. Classification (GTDB taxonomy): domain Bacteria; phylum Planctomycetota; class Phycisphaerae; order Phycisphaerales; family SM1A02; genus QWPT01. The sequence goes on from JASGCF010000004.1 coordinate 4,274, forward strand.
GCATCGTCTCGCGTTCGATGCGCAGGAACTCACAGCAGAGGAGCATCAGCGCTGCAACCTCGTCTGCTGGGCGCTTCCAGTTCTCACTTGAAAACGAGTACAGCGTGATCGCTTCCAATCGCAGGCGTGCTGCTTCGGTCACAACTTGCCGCACGGTCGCGACACCCTCTCGATGACCAGCCGCGCGCGGCAAGCCACGAGACTGTGCCCAACGACCGTTGCCGTCCATGATGAATGCAACATGTCGCGGCCAACGGTCGCGGGGGATGCTTGCAAGGGCGGAGGAAACGACGGTCATCGTGCAGAACTCACGCGATTTGGCGCTCGAAGTTACCGAGCGATTGCGAACCGCTCGTTGGATTCGAAGGTTTGCGTGCGCTCGGGGCCAACGCTCACCAGTTCGACGGGGATACCGACGAATTGTTCGACGAATCCGAGGTACGCCTGCGCCTCGCGCGGGAGTTCCTCGCGATCGGTGCACGCTGTGAGTTCGCGCTCCCAACCGGTGAAAGTTTCGTAGACCGGTGTGAAGCCGTGCATGCGCTCTGCGTCCGGAATGAAGCGATCCGTCACAGAGCCGTCCGCGCGTCGATAGCCAACGCAAATCTTCAGTTCATCGAAGCCAGAAAGGACATCGAGCAGCGTGCAAGCAATTGCGTCTGCGCCACACACCATGGCGCTGTACTTCACAGCCACGAGATCAAGCCATCCGCAGCGGCGGGGGCGGCCAGTGGTGGTGCCGTACTCGCGGCCGCGCTTTCGGATGCGCTCGCCGGTTTCATCGAGCAGTTCGGTGACGAACGGCCCGCCGCCGACGCGCGTCGAGTACGCCTTCATGATGCCGTAGACCTTGCCGATCATGCGCCCAGGGACACCGGAACCTGCGGGAATACCGAGCGTCGAGCAGTTGGAACTTGTCACATACGGGAAAGTGCCGTGATCGATATCAAGAAGGCACGCGTTGGCGCCCTCGAAAAGCACGGTGCGGCCAGCCTTCATCTCGTCGTGCACGAGATACACGGTGTCTGTGATGTGCGGTCGCAAGCGTTCGCCGGCTGCTGCGAATCGATCTGCGAGTTCGCGCGGAACAAGCGGGGTGACGCTCGCACCAAGCGCTTCGAGTTCTGCCATGCGCAGGCCGCAGATCGTCTCAAGCTTCCGGAGGAGAAGCGCGTGGTCGAGAAGGTCGCCCATGCGCAACGCCGTCGAGCGACGAACTTTGTCGGAGTACGCGGGGCCGATGCCGCGGCGCGTTGTACCGATTTGGCCCGCGCCCGATTTCCCCGACTTCTTCTCAAGTAATTCCTCAAGCGCTGCGTCTTGTTCCTTGTGATAGGGCATGACGACATGCGCACGATCCGAAATTCGCAGGTTGTTGCCAATGGCGACGCCGCGTTTGCGCAGGCCGTCGACCTCGTCGAGCAGTTTCTCTGGATCGACCACCACGCCGTTGCCCACGATGTTGATCTTGCCTGCGCTCAAGATGCCAGAGGGAATCAGGTGCAGGGCGTAGCGATCGCTTCCAACTTGCACGGTGTGACCCGCATTCGCTCCGCCGTTGTAGCGCACGATGCAGTCATAGCGGCTTGTCAAGAGGTCTACGATTTTGCCTTTGCCTTCGTCACCCCATTGGAGTCCGACGACAGCGGCATGTGGAGGCACGGTGTGGTGTTGAAAGGGGCTCAAGCGCGCAGTTTAGCGCGAGCATGCCCTAACGCGGATACGCTGAAATCAGGCCCTCTTCGACAACTCACGCAGCTGGCTTCTGCTGCGCTGGTGGTTGTTGGGCGACTGGCGGCGTGCCCTCCGCACGGGGAACAGGAATGCGGATATTCGATCCGCAACCCCGACAGCGCACGATCTTGCCGCGAGCGCTTGACGGGACAGCAAGGACGCGTTGGCATCCGAGGTTTGGGCACATGATTCGGATGACTTCTTCGCCTGCCATCTGTGGGGCCTCCGCAATGCGCCACGGGCGCTTGTCGGGCATCGGCGGATCGAAGGGGTGTCTTGAGGAGATTGTGCAAGCATGGGAAGGAAGAGCACGATCAACAGCGCGGATGGGGGGATCACCTATCCTGCGCGGGTGGCAGATATTCGAATTCATGGTTCCGATGGGCAGGAGCGAGGCGTGGCAGCGTCGAGCGCCACGATGCGGTTGGCGAATGCGCTGCCCGCTGGGCGTCATCACGCTCGCGGGCTCTATGTGCATGTGCCGTTCTGCTTTCACAAGTGCCACTACTGCGATTTCTACTCGTTCGTTGACCGAGAAGGGCGCTCGGGCGACTATCTGTTGCGCCTCGCACACGATGTGACATGGACGCTTGGGCGCGTCGCGGGCGAGATCGAAACAGTCTTTGTTGGTGGCGGTACGCCGACGCTGCTGACGGTTGACGAACTTGCGCAGTTGTGCAAGGAAATTCGGCGCTTTCCGCTCGCGCGCCAAGTCGAATGGACGGTCGAAGCGAACCCCGAGACCATCGATCTCGCCAAAGCTCAGGTGCTTGCAGAAGCGGGAGTCAACCGTGTCTCGCTTGGCGCGCAGAGTTTCGATCCGCGACACTTGAAGACGCTTGAGCGCTGGCACGACCCTGCAAATGTCGCGCGCGCTGCGGGCTACTTGCGCGAAGCGGGTATCGCGAATTTCAATATCGATTTGATTTTCGGCGTTCCCGGGCAAACGCTTGCAGAGTGGCGCGCGGACTTGACGCGTGCACTCGAGATCGGGCCCGAGCATCTTTCGTGCTACGGCCTCACCTACGAAGCCAACACAGCGATGACGAAGCGGCTTGAGCGCGGCGAGTTTGAGCCGTGCGATGATGGGCTTGAAGCCGAGATGTACGAGGCAACGGTCGAGATGCTCGCAACCGCTGGATTCGCGCGCTACGAGATTTCGAACTATGCGCGCGCTGGCCGCGAGTGCCGCCACAATCTCGTCTACTGGCGCAACGAATCGTGGTGGGCACTTGGCCCGAGCGCTAGTGGATCGATCGCTGGGACGCGCTTCAAAGTGGTACCGCGGCTTGGTGATTGGTTGGCGCGATCGGCCGATGATTCGCAGCCGGTCGTGGATGTTGAAGAACCAGATGCCGCGCGAAATACGAGCGAGGCGTTGATGCTTGGGCTGCGCCTTGCCGAGGGCGTTTCGGTGGACCTTGAGAAGCGCGCTGTGGAACTCGAGCCAGCGCGCGGACGCGTGATTTCCGAGGCAATCGAGAGTGGCTTCCTCGAGCGTGACACGACCGCGGCACGACTGCGATTCACAGCGCGCGGCATGATTCTCGCAAATGAGGTGCTGGTGCAACTCATCTAGGCGAGTGAAGCACGCGAAAATCAGCAATGTGCGCACGCACGAACTCCCTTCGCGAGCGCTTCTTTTTGCCACTCACAGGGTCACAGGGTCACAGGGTCACAGGGTCACAGGGATCCCCGAGTGGAGAGGTGACCCTCTGCGGTTTGTGGACTTTGGCTGCATCGGACCGCCGGATTGAGTACCAGACGCGGGTCAAAAAAATTCTGAAAATGAATGGCGACGCCACCGTTTGTTGTCCCGTTCCTCCTCGCCGTCGGCTCGGGCCATGGCGCTTCGAAGAACGAAGCGCCTGCGATCCTCTCCAAGCATGACGCGCCAGCGAGGAGTGGTGGTATGCAAAGAGCAGGGTTCAAGGCGTGCGCGAAATTGTGCGTCACACAAGCCTTGGTAGTTCTTTCGAACTTGGCACACCATTCCGCGCGCCCTCTCGACCGCATGCGTTCGGCAACGCGCGGGTGCACGCTGTGCGTGTTGATTGCCGTGGGGATGACGCTCTTCGCTCCGTTTTCCGAACTGCACGCCCAAGGCGTGGTGATCTCGGATTCGCACGGGAAGACCCGGACCGTCACCCGGGAGGAGTTCCGCAGCATGAAGGTGCTGCGCTATGAGATCTGGTGTTACGGCGATCGAAACACCGTGGGTTGGACCTACACGGGCCCGACCGCGGATGCCGCGAAGCGTGAGCTGGACAGCGCCCGGCGAACGGAGCAAGAGGGGCGTCGCGTCGCCGGGAACACGCCGCCAACCGAGTGGACGCGCGCCCTGAACCGAACCAAGGGCCCCATCGCCATCGTCGACGGCACGGCGATCCGCGAGCAGCAGCAGCGCGCGAAAGAGCAGCAGCAGAATCGGATCGAAGAACAACGGCGTCGTGACGCCGAACAGAAGGCGGCAGCGGAGAAGAGAGCCGCTGCGGAGTCGCGCCGTCAGGAAGCGGAGCAGAACCAGCAACGGATTCGCAACGAACTCGAGCGCAAGCGGAACGAGGCCGAACGCTTGCGGCGTGATGCTGAAGCCGCCCGGCGCGAGCGAGAAGAGGCCGCCGAGCGCACGAGAGACATGCAGGCTGCACTTGATCGTGCGGAATCGATCATGAATGCGGGCAACACCTTTGCGGACGCCTTCAGCAAGATCAATGACATCCTGCAGGAGAAGATTGAACGCGACGCGGCGCGCGACGCAGAACGCGAAGCGCAGCGGCAGGCCGATCTTGCCGAGGAGCGCGCGGAGCAAGCAGCGCGGGAAGAGCGCGAACTCGAAGAGCGCCTGCGAGATCGCCAGATTCTTGATGATGTTCGCGACGACATGTATGACGATCCGCCGCCGGTCGTGATTGATCCGAACATCGGACTGCCGGTCAAGCCGGGCGACGGCTACGACCCACCGCCGGTCTTCCCGGTCGATCCACCTGTCACGCCATCGTCCCCGGCATCGCGCTCGTACCCGACGCCGGCGCGCTCGGGCTTCGACTACGACGCGCTCGCTGGTGCCGGGGGGCGCGACTCATCCGATGGGGCCATGGACGAATCGTCCGGTGGACTGCTCTCGGGAGTGCTCAGCGCCTTCGGCGGAGACGATGATTCGTCGCCGCGAGCGGGGCGCGGCAGCCTCGCGACAGGCGATGACCCGCAGTTCGACTCGTCAACTGCCAACGCTTCGTCGAATTCCGCGTTGCGACGGCTGTTCGGTGGGCAAGGCGGTGCAAACGGCGCGACCGGCGCAGCCAGCGATGCGGGCGATGCGAGCGATGCAGGGCAATCGCAGGGCGACTCCGCGCTGCGCAAGCTCGGCCAGCGCTTCGGCATCGGCGGCGGGGCAGCGGCGTCGCGGTCCGCGGACTCGCAGCCAGATTCCCGAGGGGTGAAGCAGGATCTTTGGAACAAGATCCCAGAGAGCTGGCGCGACAACTTCCTGATCTGGATGGTGACGAATCAATACGAGAACGAGCGCAACACGCGCGTGTTCGGGCCGGAGAGGGCGAAGCAGATGGATCGGCGTGGACTCGTCAACACGGGCTACGAGCTGTACATCGAGTCCTCCGGCGACGAGATCCCACTGGAAGCGCGCGAGGCCTACTACCGCCACCGCATCCTGCTCGGATGGCTGACGCGCGACCCGTCAGGCACGGCGAACGCCTACAAGGACTATGTCGAGAACGCCATCACCGACCAGTTGCCCGATGCCAGCAAGAAGGAGGACGACAAGTGATGCCGTCGAGACTCGCTTCGCGCGCGTGCGCGGTGCTGCTCGGTTTCGCGTTCATGATCGCGCTCGCCAGTCCTGCGGAAGCGCGGCAGTCGAGCGACAAGTTCGCGGACACCCTCTCGAAGGCGCGTGAGGCGTTGGCTGCACGCGATTTCGCTGCGGCAGAGCGTGTCGCGTTCGCACTGACGGTGCTCGATCCCGAGCGCTGGGAAGGTCATCTCGCGTACGGCGCCGCGCTCTTGGGTGCAGGGAAGCTCGATGAGGCACGCGAGGCGTTCGCGACCGCCCGCTCGGCGCCGCCGGAGGTGGCCCTGCTTGCGGAGTTGGCACTCGGAGCGGCGCTCTCTCAGCCGGAGGCCGTGCCGACGGAGTCAGCGGATGCTGCGGCGGCACCAGGCGCAAGCGAGTCGAGCCCCGTCGCGCCCGAAGAGCAACTGACCGCACGCGAGAGGACGCGCGTGGCAAGCGCGCGATCGATCGCGAGCGACATCAATCGCGAGCGCGACCCAGCGAAGCGTGCAGCGCTTCTTGCCGAACTCATGTCGGCGACAGCCACCGTTCCCTCTGCGCGTGGGCCACGCGTCGAGATGCTGTTCCTGCGAACGCTGGCTGCGATCGAACTGGATGACGGAGACGCAGGCTGGAATGCAGCGCGCGAACTGCGGAAACTCGGCGCGTTCGAGAGTGCGGAGCCCGCGTACGCGGACATCGTCGCACGAGTCGAGCGCAAGGGCTGGGACGCCGACAAGAAGCCCGACTTCGTCGGAGAGAAGCGCGCGAAGCTCGAGGCGGAGCTTGCGAAGATCAAGTCTGAGTTCAAGCGGGTGCATGAACGAACGGTGGATGTGGCGTACGAGTCTGGCGATGCGGTCGATCGATTCAGGTGGAATCCGAGCGTCACTCGTCTGGAGTTTCAGGGGCGTGACCTCGTACGGATCGATGTGTTCAAGCGGCGGCAGCGGATCGCCGGGAAGCCAGATGAGTTTGACTTCGACGGGACGGTCGTCCATCAGCTGTTCGATGTTCGAGGATTCTCGGAGAGCCGGGAGAACTGGTCGGAAATCTCGCCCGCCGAAGCGGCGGAGGATTGGTTGAGTGTGCCTCCCGGGACTGTGCGGCTCTCGATCCAAGGCATGCAAGACCGACTCAGATTGGTTTCGCTCTTCGGCTTGCCGGAAGAAGCTTCGAAAGGGCGCAAGTGGCGAGAAGGGGCAAACTCACAGGGTTTCGGAGGGGTATCGCACTCTTCTCGGCTTGGAATCAGCGGGGTCTATGGAAAGTCCCAAGCCGATGCAGCGGCGCTTGTCACGATTCTCTCCCGTTGGAAAGCCATCGTCCTCGAACTCGACGCGCTTGATGCCAAGGCGGCCGCACAGCCAGGCGGCGCGCAGTGAACTTGCTTCGCGCGCTCTCGATGGCGTCGCGTCCATACCGGTCGCCTCCGGCTTCTTTCATGCGTCTTCAAATCCACATGACTTCCATGAGATCCAACACCATGCGCGCTGCAGCGGCCTGTCTCTCCTTCTCGACTTCGCTTGTCTTCCTGTCGATCGCGCAACAGGCGTGGGCTGCCGCCAATCTTGACGCCCTCATCGCATCTCGGGTTGTGCAATCCGCATCGGGCTATGAAGCCAACCTCAAGAAGGCGTACGAGGCGCTGGAGTCGGGCGATCTGGCGACCGCGGAGAAGCTGGCATTCGCACTCACGATCCTCGACGACTCGCGCTGGGAGGGCTTCGCGCTCCTAGGCAGCGCGTGCGGCAAGCTCGGAAAGCTTCAGGAGGCCGAGCAGCGCTTTGCGCAGGCGAAGAAGCTCGCACCGACGGCCGAAGCGACGCTGATCGACGAGCTCAAGGGCGAATCGCTGCAGAACCAAGCGAGTCCCGGCGCGTCAGGGCAACGAACCAGCGTGGGAAACGAACAGCGAGGCAGCGACAACGCTCCTGCGCGCGTCGGCGAGCCGTCCGCGACGACGCCAATCGGCCGCACGAACGACGCCGACCTTTCGAAGGCTGCGCGTCGTCAGTGGGACGCGCTCCGGCTGATCGTCAAGGAGTTTGAGAACGCCGTCGATCCAATCCAGCGAACGAAGTTCGGCTTTGAGTTCCTGGGGAAGGCTCTTCCGCTGCTCGAGAGCGAACCGGATTTCATCCCGGCATGGATGCTGTATGCGGCGGTGGCGATCGAAGTCGACTCGCCGAGTTGTGGCTTCATCGCGGGTCGCCGACTGCGGCTTCTTGGGCTTGAAGAAAGCAATGAGCGCGCTGTGCGCGACCTGTTTGCGCAGCTCGAACGCAAGGGATGGCTCGGCGAGTCCTTTGTCTTTCGCAAGTGGAGCGGGTGGACGATAGAACAAGTCGAGGCCGCGGTGGAGGCTGGCGACTTTGAGGCGATGGACGCCATTGCGGGGTGGAAAAATAATGGCACTTCACCCTACGCAAAGAGCGACGCGGAATCGCTTGAGTGGTACCGGAAGGCAGTCGCAGCTGGCAATGTCAGCTCGATGTATTTGCTCTCACTCGCAAATCAGATTGAGGGTTCGGACGCTGATCAATCGTGCAGTCTCTTCGGGCGGGCCGTGCGCTTGGGATATCCGGACTTGGAGTATCTTTGCCAGCAGTCTTGGCATGACAAGCGCTGGGCCCGCGAGTACATCTCGACTCTCGAGGTGATGGATCGACTTGGCGATCTCGACGCAACCTATTCGCTCGCGTATGAGTACTTCACGGGCAACAAGTATGTTGATTGCGACAAGGCTCCCGCGTTTGTGTTGGCATCGAAGGCTGCGTCTGGGGGCGTCGTGGCCGCCATGAACTCGCTTGGCGTCTTCTATCGACACGGTGAGGGGGTGCCGAGAGACTCGGCCAAGGCGCGCGAGTGGTATGAAAGAGCGATTGCGGAAAGCACCGCACGGGGAGCGGACGATGAGGCCACCTATCCCATCGTCAACCTCGCGATGCTCCATCTCGACGAGGCGGCTGGCCAGTTTGATGCGGCCCGGGCCGTGCAGCTCCTTGAGCGCGCGAGTGGAGTGCAACAAGAAAACACCGATCGTCCGAAGGTCGCCGCACGACTGCTTGCCCAGATCTACCGTGGGCGCGTCGCATGCGGCGAAGTCATTATGCAAAAGTACGGTGGTTCCACCCATTGGCCTCCGATCAATCTTGGGCGTATTCGAGGCATCGCGCTCGACGACACGCTCGCACGCAAGTGGGCGCTTCTTGCGGCGGAGCGCGATGGTCTCGGTGGTTTCGAGGACACGAGACTCGCCGCCGAAATGCTCGCGAAGGGCGCTGGCGGTCCGGTGGATCTCCCGCGGGCGGAAGCCCTGTTCCGTCAGTGCATGACGGCAGATCCGATGTGCGCGTTCAATCTCGCAGTCCTGCTGCTTCCGAGCGATAGGCCCGTTGATGTCCGCACGCCAAGTTCCTTCGCGGAACTCACGCCCCGACAACTCGAGGGACTTGCCATCCTCGGTGGCCTCCTCGGGGGCGATGAGCGCACCGACGACTTGATCGAGCGCGAGCGGATCACATCGCGTCACCTCACCGAGATCATGCTCGCTGCCGTGCAGGCCTTCGATGCTGCAGACTCGAGTAGGTTCGACGCGCGCATACCTGATGCGCTCGACGCGATCAGAAAGATTGGATCGAAGAGCAGCATGGTGCAGTCGGATGTCGCACTTACGAAAGCCATTCTCTTCCTGCGTCTTGCGGATATCGATGCTGGTTGGAAGGCCATGACCTATGTGCGCCAAGATTACAGGGAGGTGTGGGAGCTGCCGGAACTCGACGCGGCATCGGTCTCAACACTCCCCGCCGGCCCGCGACGGATGGCGCTCGAGCGGCTGCTTGCCGCGCAGTGGACGGGTCGACCCGAGGACGAGGCTGCAGCACGACAGGCGCAGGCACTTGCCCGTCGCGCGCTGCCGACAAGAGAACTGGCGAGCGAGGGCTACGCGGTCGAGGCCTACGAGCCCGACCCTGCCGTCGTGATCGATACCGTCGCGCGCGCCAAGATTGCCGCGACCGGTCTTCCATGGAAGATTCGCCACGAGAAATCGGGCATCGTGTTGTTGCTCGTACCCTCTGGCGGATTTCTTATGGGCAGCAGCGCTGAAATGCGCACAGCGGCCGTGCAAAGCGCAGGATGGCTCAGTGAGCAGAGCAAAAAGGCGCTCGAGATCACCATCACAAGTTGGGAAACCCAGCACGCGCGAAAGATCAACAAACCGTTCTACCTCTCGCAACGCGAAGTATCGCAGGCAGAGTGGCGCGCGGTCATGGGAGTCTCTCCTGCTCAGTTTGTCGGAGATCCCAATCCGGTCGAACAGGTTTCTTGGTTCGATACGCTGGAGTTTTTCCGAAAGTCGGGCGGACTACTTCGATTACCGAGCGAGGCAGAGTGGGAATATGCGTGTCGCGCTGGGCAAACCGCGCCGTACCTTCCGTACTCATCTGGTGCTTTCATCAGTGCGGCCGAAGTCAATTTTGATGGCAGTAAGGCGTTGACTGGAAGCGCGGCCGGCGAAAACCGCAAGAAGACAGTGCCATGCGGATCGCTCCCAGCCAATCGTTGGGGCTTTCAAGAAATGCATGGCAATGTGTTGGAGTGGTGCGCGGATGAAATGCTCATCTATCCAGCGGAAGGGGATGAGCGTCCAGCATCAAGCAGTTCGTCCAAGAGTGCCAATGGTGGCGGACGCGTGTTGCGTGGCGGCAGTTGGTTCACGAATGCAGTGGAGTGTCGTTCCGCGAATCGATCTTCAGCGCAGCCGAATTCCGCGAATCCTTCGTGGGGATTCCGCGTGGCGCGCACCGTGGAATCCGTGATCGGAGCGCAGGGGGCACCTTCAGCCACTTCTGCGGGCACGGCTTCATCGGCCTCCGATCCGCAGGGAGCGGCGGGGGCGCAACAGGCCGCCATCGACCGAGCACGGGAGATGGCGAATCGAATCAAGGCAGAAGAGGACGCTCGGCGCCGTCAGCGTGAGGTTGAGCGGGAGACCACGGAAAAACAGAACGCAATCGAAGGCGAGATCGAGCGCGCATTGAAGGCGGTTTTAGAACCGCGGCGTGCCGGAGGTGGCGGTTGAACACGAACTTGATGAGCACCACGCGCCCGAGCGGGAAGCAGGCGATTCGGCAGAAGTGGATCTGGAGGTTTCCGATGCAGTCATGGTCGCTCGGCCGATCTTGGCTTGACGCGGGGTTGATGTTGTGCGGATGGACGCGTGTGCTTGTGGCCTGCTGCGCGACGATGGTGATCGCGTCTTGCGTGCGGCCGGTCGCTCGGCCTACTGCGTCGGATCGCATATCTCTTCAGTCGACCAGTGGTCAGGCGGGCCGGCTGACGGCGGAGGCGGAGCGGGCTGCCGCGATGGCTCGGGTGGAGGCGCTTCGTTCGGAACTCGCAGCGCTGGAGCAGCTGCTTGCGGACTCGACGCTCGACGCAGCGACGCGCGCGACGCTCGAAGGAGAGTCTGCACGCCTGCGCGGCGAGATCGAGCGGGCGCCCATCGAGAGCGCTGCACAGCCACCCGGCGCAAGCGAGACGCCGGCGGGCTCGCTCGAAGGTCCGTCTGCGTCGCGATCCGGCGCGACGGGCTCGCCTTCCAAAGAGAAGCTCGCGCCGGAGCTGGTCGTGACGCTCGGTGGTGGGGCGACTGAACGGATCGACTTCGATCTTTCGAAGCAAGGCGGACGACCCGTCGTGATCCAGTTCTTCGCGACATGGAGCGGGCCGTGCAAGGCGACGCTTCCGATGCTCGCGAAACTGACGGACGAACTTCGAGGCCAGGCGGATGTGGTGCTGATCCGATTGATGACGAAGAACGAAGCGAGCGGCGCGGCGGGCGCAAGCGGCCAGGCCAGCGCACTGACGACTGCGAAGGAAACGCTCGTCAAGAGTGACGCAGCCGCACTCGTGCCGCGCGTCGCCGTCGACTTCGACCGTTCCATCGTGGCACGCTGGGGCGTGGAGGCGGTTCCCACCATCTTCCTCGTCGCTCCGGATGGAACCGTCGCACAGAAATGGCAGGGCGCCGGGGAGGACACCTATGCCGAGATTCGACGCGCGGTCGGCGCCCTGAGTCCGAGGCCAGTGCCTGCACCGGCTGCGCCGGGTTCGGAGGTTCAGTGAACTGCATGACGCGAACCATCGAAGGCCTCGCGAAGCGGCGCTACGCCACAGTTGGTGCGATGGCGGTCGTCATGCTGCTCGGCGTCGCGTGCACGCCGTCGGCCACCGGTCGGGCGCCGTCGTCATCCGGCGCGAACTCGGGCTTGGCGCAGCAGGCAGCGATCGTCTCGAGGCCGTCGGACGAGCCTCCGCCGTCAGCCGATGCGGCGGTGCTCGTCGATGCGGCGAACAGGTTGTCGACGCTGGAGTTCGAGCTGGCGTCGGTTCAGAAAGCGCTTCCCGACACCCTTCTGGCGCCAGAGGCTCGGGCCGAACTGGAGCGCGAGGCGGGACGCCTGCGGCAGGAGATCGACGGCTGGAAGGCGCGTGTCGATCGGGCGGCGGTTGCGGAAGTGAGCGTGGGGGACGCCGCGGTTGCAAGGGGTGACTTCTTGGCCGCGCGACGCGTGGCGAAGACGCTCGAGCGCGTCGCTGGGCTCCATGCGTCCATTCCACCGTTCCTCGAGCGCGTCGCGCAGGGGCTGCCCGCGCCTGCGGGCTGCGTGGTGGTGACGCGTAACCCTGATCCATCGGTGGTGACCGATGCGCGGGGACTCGAGCGGATGCGCGCGACAGGCTTGCCGTGGAAGATCCGGCATGAGAAGACCGGGATCGTGCTGGTCCTGTGCCCGCCGGGGGAGTTCATGATGGGTTCGCCGGCGGCGGAGGCGGGCCGAAGCGATGTCGAGATCCAGCACAGGCGCACGATCCGCAGGGCGTTCTACCTTTCGGAGACGGAGGTGACGCAGGAAGTGTGGCAGAAGGCGATGGGCGCGAATCCTTCGCGGTTCCGGGGCGCGACGAATCCGGTCGAGATGGTGTCGTGGGACGACTGCCAGCGATTCTGTGCGGCGATGGGGCTTCGTCTCCCGAGCGAGGCGGAGTGGGAGTACGCGTGCAGGGCGGGTACGACGGGCGCGTACGCGGGTGATCTCGGGTCGATGGCGTGGTGCAAGGACAACAGCGGAGGCTCGACGCATCCCGTCGCGGCCAAGAAGGCGAACCCCTGGGGCTTCCACGACATGCACGGCAACGTGTGGGAGTGGTGCGAGGACGCGTACGGTCCGTACCCCTCGAACGGTGCGACCGAGGAGGCCGCGACGATTGGTGCGGAGCGCGTGCTGCACGGCGGCTCGTGGAACAGCTTCACGGGCAGTGGGCGCTCCTCCTACCGCGGACGCATTGCGCCTCACAACACGAGCAACTACGGCGGCGGGTTCCGCGTCGCAAAAACCCCCTGAGTCCGGCCGACCACCGTCCGTCTTCCGCCCCGCTCCCGCCGATCTCGCCTCCCTGAAGTCAAGCTCGCGACCGCGCGTCAAGGCTCGGTCATCGCCCGCTGAAGAACTTCTTGACCCCGTGCACCGTGACCGCGCGGCCGATGGCTGCGATCGACTCGGTGAGCGGAATCTCCTTCGGGCACACCTTGACGCAGTTCTGCGCGTTGCCGCAGTCGTTCACGCCGCCCTTCGCCATGAGGACATCAAGGCGCTCAGACGCGAGCGTCGCACCCGTCGGGTGCGTGTTGAAGAGGCGGGCCTGGCTGATCGCGTGGGCACCGATGAACTCGGAGTCCCACTTATCCGCGTTCTCCTCGAGGTTGAACTGAGGGCACGCTTCAAGGCAGCACGCGCAGGTCATGCAGGTCGAGAGCGTGTAGCGCATCTCCTGATTTTCGGGCGTGTCCTTCGGCCCAGCACCGAGGTGGTAGGTGCCGTCGACCGGAACCCAGGCCTTCACGCGCTCAAGATTGTGGAACGCGCGCGAACGATCGACCGACAAGTCGCGGACAACTGGGAATTTCGACATCGGCTCGAGCGTGATCGTGCCGTCAGCGCCAACAACTTTGTCGACGAGCGCAGAGCACGACGGACGCACCTTCCCGTTGATGACCATGGCGCACGAGCCACAGACTTCTTCAAGGCAACCCGAGTCGTAGCACACCGGCGTGGTGTGCGCGCCATCCGCAGTCTTCGACATGCGAGCAATCTGCTGTAGGCACGCGATGACATTCGCGCCGGGCTCCACATCGACGATGAATTCTTCCCAACGCGGCGCTTCACCGGGGCGATCTTGCCGTTTGACACGGAATTTCACCGTGCGGTTGCCAGAGGCGGTGGTGGACTTCGATGCGGCGTGGGAGGCGGTGTCAGAAACCATGGTGGTAAGGCCGAGAATCGGCGGGGCGCGGATGATAGTCGAGGTCTGGAGCGTTCGGATCGGTTCCGATCGAGTTCGGAAGCGAAGTTTCGAACTGGGAAGTCGTCGAGATTCGCAGCGCGTCTGTGGACGCACCTGCCAAAGCGCCGATAGAAACCCACCATGGCCGCGCCCGCGGAACGCCTCCAACTCCGAGACATCATCAAACTCGCGCGCCCAGGTGACTGGACCAAGAACAGCTTCGTGCTGCTTGCGTTCATCTTCTGGGCAGCGAACGCAGTGCGCACGCAGACAACAGATGCGATCACCGAGAAAGCGATCGCAGCAGCGCTTGCGTTTGCAGCATTCTGCTGTGTCGCAAGCGGCTTCTACTGCATCAATGATGCGATGGACGCCGAGAAAGATCGCCAACATCCAGTCAAGTGTCGGCGACCGGTTGCTGCCGGACGCATCTCTCGCGCGACAGCGATTGGCATTGGCGTTGTTCTTGTTGCGCTTGCGTGCGTCCTGTCGTTCCTCGTCTCGAAGATGCTCGCAGTTGCGGTGGTTGTCTACGCAGTGCTGCAACTTGGATACAACGGCGGGCTGAAGCGTGTGGCGTTTGTGGATGTCGCCACCATTGCCACCGGATTCGGCTTGCGCGCAGCAGCAGGTGCCATCGCGATTGGTGTACCTATCAGCGTGTGGCTTGTGCTGTGCGTGTTCTTTCTGTGTCTCTACTTGGGTTTCATCAAGCGCATGTGCGACCTCGTGAGCGCAGAGCGCGCCGGAAGCGCGTGGAAGTCACCCGCTGGCTATCGCGGACGCGAAGAACTGCAGTGGTTGCTTGGGATCTCGGCCGTCATGACCGTTTCGATGTATCTCTCGTACACGCTTTCCGAGCACGCGTGGAATTTGTTCGGTCCGCGCGCGACGGGGCTTGCGCTCTTGACACCATTCGTACTCATCGCGATCCATCGTTTCTGGCGACGCGCGAACGAAGGCAGTTCGGATAGTCCGCTTGAGGCGTTGAAATCGGATCGCGTCGTGTTGATTTCGATTCTGCTGTTCGTGGGGCTCTTGGGTGTTGTGCTCTTTGCGCCTTCCGCGGGCACGATGTTGGAGCGCGTGTTCTTGACGCAAGGGGCGAGAGCGTGATGCTCTTGTCGGCGGACGGGCGAGAGGGCCCCAATGGGAAACTCGCATGGAAGGCAGCGCTTGCGGCGGGTGCTGTGCATCTTGCGTTGGCGCTGATTGCCATCGTGACGCGAGTGGAAGGGACGAGCGAGTGGTTCGATCAGAAGGACTATCACCTTCCCGTCATCCGCGCGTTCAGTGAAGCGCTTCCCGCGCCGAATCTCGCCGACTATCAATCCGCCACAACGCCTGGTTACCACTTGGTGATGGCTGTGCTGTTGAAGTTCGTCGGTGAAAGCCTGCCGCTCTTTCTTGTGAACGCTGCATTTGGTGTAGCACTGGTCTCGCTTGCTGCGTTGATCGTCGCTCGACTTGCTGGGGTTGCAGCGGGCGTTGCCGGGGGTCTTTTTCTCGGTGCGTCGCCTTATGTGTTGAGTTCGTCTGTGTGGCTGACGACGGACAACTTCGCGACGCTCGCACTGACTGCTGCGTTTCTGACAGCGATCCCGATCGCGACTCATGCAACCAAGTATCCACTGCGTGCAGGCTTGTTCGCAGCGGGATGTGCAGCGCTTGCCGCGTTTGTCAGGCAGATTCTTGCCTACGCCGCCGCGTTTCCATGCGCAGCAATGGTTGCGCGTGCTGTCGGCGAGCGGCGTCTACCGCGGGTCTCTGAACTCGCTGCTGCTTCGCTCGCGCTGCTCCCTGCACTGCTTGTGGTCGCGATCTTCGTATGGTTGTGGGGCGGGCTTGTTCCGCCGAGTTTTCAGCAGTATCACGGCGGTGGGGCGAACCCAGTAACGCCTGTGTATGTGCTGGCGGTCGTCGCCGTGTGGGCCTTCCCCGTCTTCGTTGGGATACCGAACTTCCTCCGCGAGTTTCTCTCCCTGCGCATGTTGATACTTGGCGTACTTGCAGCGATCGTTGCGTGCGCAGTGCCGTCGAGTTACATCGTGCATGTGCGCTTCGGTGGCATTCTGTGGGCTGTGGCTGAGAAACTGCCAGCACCGATGGAACGGTCGATCGTGCTGGTGCCTCTTGCCGGATTTGGCGCAGCTGCAATCGGCGCGTATCTTCGCGTTTGGTCACGAAACTCGTGCGCCAACGCACGAGCACTTGGCGTCTATGCACTCCTCGCGATGGTCGGCATGACTGTCGCGCAAACTGCGAACAGTCAATGCTTCGAGAGATATGTGCAGCCGCCCGTGGTGCTCTTCGCGCTCGTGGCCGCGGCCGCCATTGCACGGGCACAGCTCCGCGCATGGCCAATACTCGCCATGACGGCGATTGCGCTCGGGCTTTCGCTCGTCAATGTGTATCGGGTCGGCGCTGGGTAAGTCGACTTACCCGCCGACCTTGCCGTAGGTGCGTGCACGAGGCTGGACCAGCGGCAAGTCATACGGCTCGAACGAGATGGACGGACGCGAACTTTCTGCATCGAACTTCGCGACGGTGGTCTTCATGAAGTTGGCGTCATCGCGCTGCTGGTAGTCGGTGCGGAAGTGGCTTCCACGCGACTCCTTGCGCTCAAGGCCGCCCTCGATCATCGCCTCAGCGAGGATGAGCATGTCGTGCGTCGCCCGCGCAAACGAGAGGTTTTGGTTTGTCCAGAGCCCTGTGTCCGACAGCGACATGCGCTTGAAGCGCTCGCGCAGTTCGGCGAGTTTGACACGCGCCTGCATGAGACGCGCTGCGTCCTTGACCACGGTGCTCGCCGCGGTCATCTCGTCGCCCATTTCCTTGGCGATCGTGTACGGGTTCTCTGTGCCCTTCGAGTCGACGAGCCGTTGTTGTTTGTCTCCCTCGAGTTTCTCAGCGTTCGTGAAAAGCGCGGCATCGGCTTCGGCAGCTCCCGACTTTCGGTCGCGCGCGTAGTTGGCCACGCCCGCACCGCAGAAGAGGCCATCGAAGATGCAAGAGAGCAGGGCGTTCGCGCCGAGGCGATTGGCACCGTGGTACTGGTAGTTGGCCTCACCGAAGGCATAGAGCCCCTCGAGGTTCGTCACCATCGAGTTCGGTGCGCCGTACACGAGGCCCTTGCCGTCGGGCTTCGCGGTGTATGTGGTCCACAATCCACCCATCGAGTAGTGAACACCCGGGAAGATCTTCATCGGGACTTCCGCTGGATCTTCACCGACAAACTTGCGGTAGATCTCGATGATGCCGCCAAGCTTCCGCTCCATGTACTCACGCCCGAGGTGCGTGAGGTCTAGGAAGACCATGTTGCCGCCGCCGACGCCGAGGCCGTCCTTCACACAGATCTCGAAGATCTCGCGGGTTGCGATATCGCGCGGGACGATGTTGCCGTACTTCGGATAGCGCTCTTCGAGGAAGTAGTAACGCTCCGCCTCGGGGATCTGTCGTGGGTCGCGATTGTCGCCCTTCTTGCGGGGAACCCAGACGCGTCCGCCCTCGCCGCGCGCAGACTCGCTCATGAGGCGCAACTTGTCTGCGCCAGGGATCGAGGTCGGGTGCACCTGGATGAACTCGCCGTTCGCGTACCACGCGCCGAGTTGGTAGCAGCGACTGGCCGCGCCGCCGGTGCACATGACGGAGTTCGTGCTCTTGCCGAAGATGAGTCCGTTGCCGCCCGTCGCCATCACGACGGCGTCTGCACGGAAAGCGCGGATCGTCATCGAGCGGAGATCCTGCGCAACGATGCCTTGGCAGACACCGTTTGCATCGAGGATCGGGCGGAGGAACTCCCAGTGCTCGTACTTCGTGACTTTGCCCTCGCTCTCAAAGCGGCGGACCTGTTCATCGAAGGCGTAGATGAGTTGCTGTCCTGTGGTTGCCCCGGCAAAGTGGGTGCGCTTGTAGAGCGAACCGCCAAAGAGACGGAGATCGCGCTGACCTTCAAGGGTGCGGTTGAACGGCACGCCCATCCGGTCAAGCAGGTCGATGATCTTCGGCGCCCAGTGCGCCATCTCGTAGACGGGTGACTGGTGTGCAAGGAAGTCCCCGCCGTAGATCGACTCGTCGAAGTGCTCGTACTCGGAGTAGCCTTGTTGGCGCGCGATTTCGTTGCAGGCGTTGATGCCACCTTGCGCACACACCGAGTGCGAGCGCTTCACGGGGACGATGGAAAAGAGATCGACGCTGACGCCCGCCTCTGCAATGCGCATTGCTGCGGAGAGTCCCGCAAGACCTCCACCGACGACGATCACGCGACGCTTGCTGTTTGCTGCCATAGTGCTATTCCGTTCCGTTCTTGCCACTGCGATGCAGTTTCAACCAGTGCGCAACTGCGCAAAGAAATACGGGTTTAGTTGCCGTCCTCGCCCACAGACGCCGCAATCGCTCTTTCTGTCTCTTGAGCGGTGTCGATATCCAGCGTCGCGAATCCAACCACGGCGGTCATACCAGCTGCGCCTAAGCCAAGTCCGATGGCTGCGCACACCGCGCCCCAGCGTTGTTGGGCTTGCTTGCTGATGGTGAGTCCCCAAGTGATTGCAGCGGTCCACAAGCCATTGGCAAAGTGGAACACCAACGCGCTGACGCACACCGCGTAGAACGCAGCGTTGAAGTACGGGAAGATGCCGCCTTGGAGGTGTATTGCTGTGGTGCTGGCAGCTGCGTGCGGATCAAACGACGGCATGAGTCCGCCATAGGTCCAGCCCCAGCGCAAACTTGAAATGTGCATGAAGATGAACAGCACCCCGAGGTAGCCCGTGAGGCGCTGCGCGCTGTAGCGCCAGTTGCCTTGGTAGCCGTAGCGTTCGGTGTTCGTCTTACCCGAGCGCGCGAAGTACACGCCGAGAATCGCGTGGTACGCGATGGGAAGCCAAAGTACGAAGATCTCAACGAAGATCAGCGCGGGCAGGTTGTGGATGAAGTCGACTTCATGCTGAAAGGTGGCAACGCCCGCTGTACCTGCGCCAAACTCTGCATATGGCGCATACTTCTTCGCATTGAAGGCGTCACCCCAAATGATCGAAGAGTTGGTGGTGAGGTGCGGAATCAGAAAGAGTCCGATTGGGAAGATGCCGCTCGCCGAATGAAGTCGGCGGAGCAAGTGATAGTGCTTCTCAATGAACGGAACGCCTTGCGAGGAGTTGCGTGCAAGGCCTTGTGCTGCGTGTTCGGACACTGGGTAACTCCAATTCGCCGCTTTCGGTAGGGCGATGAAGGCGGCGATGAAGGCGAAGAGGAAGGCGAAGAGGAAGGCGAAGAGGAAAGCGAAGAGGAAAGCGAAGAGGGAAGCGAAGAGGAAAACGCTGCGAGAACGCCGCAAGAGACTTGGGGCAGGTTTCAATCGAGCTCCGAGTATAGGGAATCAGCGCGCGTCGGAGCGAGATTCTGCGTGTTCGCGCGCGCAGCAAAGTGAGTGCTGCGGCGCGTGATCGAACGCTCGAGCGAGTGCTGTCACAGTCGGAACATCACTCTGGAATGATGAGCCCCGGCTTTGCGGTCGCGCTTGCAGGAACTGCGCCCGCAACGCCACCTACAGCGCCCCCGAGACCACCTTGCATGTCACGCTGCATCTGCGCTGCGACGACCTTCGCAACTTGGACAAAGCGGGCGCGCAAGTGCACCAGGACCTCGTGGAGTTCGGTCGATTCTTCCGCGGAAAGGTTGCCCTTTGTCTTCTCCTCAAGGACGCCCAAGAGATCGATCGCGAACTGCGCCCCGACCAAATCAATCATCACACCGCCGGTTTGCGGATCGCGGTACGCGCCGAGTCCCATGATGGCTTGGTTCGCGAGGGTTGCCACAAGGGTTTGGAAACTCGCGGGCGGCATTTCGCCCTCGCCAGTTCCGTCACCGGTGGCCGCATCGTGCTGCGCGCGCGCCGATTCCTTCTGAGCGAGGCGCTCCTTTTCTGCCTGCGCTTGCGCTTTCCAGTCCGAATCGATGTGAAGTCGAGGTTCCTGACCCTGAGGTTCTTCGCTTTGCATGGTGCGAGAATAGCCGACACGCGCCCCGAGTGCGGGAAGGTCCGGTAGGATTTCCATCGATGCACACGCGTCTTGGTGTTGTCCTGTTTGCTCCCGTTGCGCTTGTGGCTGCGTGTTCGTCGCGCGGGCCAAGCGAAGTGACACGCATCGCGGTTTCAGACTTCGCACGACCGCCCGCAGGACTGAAGAGCGATGTGGTTGAGATCTCGCCAGAAATCATCGCGCCGCCCACCGTCACAGTGATGGAAGAGGAAGTGCGCAACGATGACCGTGATTTCACGGTGCGCCGCGAAGAGGTCACCTCAAAGAACGCCGATGGATCAACATCGGTCGACGCAGTCGCCCCCGTCGCAGTGGCGCGGGTCTTAGACGCGGGGCAGTCGTGGCCAGTCGAGGGACTTGTCGGGCAGGTGAATGGTCGGCCAATTTTCGCAGACGCGTTTTTCGAGCCCATCGAAGATCAATTGATGCAGGCGGTTGGTCTTCGTGATCGCGTGGAAGCGCGGCGTGCGTTGATTGATGTGGTGCGTCGCTGGTTCAAAGAAACGGTCGACAGCGAACTCATCGTCGCAGAGGCAGAATCAAAGCTTTCGCCGGAACAACAGCAAGGACTCTTTGCATGGATTCGATCGGTTCAAGAGGAAACGATCGCAGAGCGGGGTGGAAGCAGGGCTGCTGCCGAGGCGAGCATCGAGGCTGAGGCGTCGATGTCGCTCGATGAGTTCTTGCGGCAGCGCCGAGACATTGCGCTTGCACGCAAGTTGCTGAATGAGCGCATCGAGCCGCGCACGATTGTCTCTTGGCGCGATATTGAGCAGGAATATGAGAAGCGCGAAGCGGAGTTCAATCCACCGCCCACGATTCGCATTGGTCGCATTCGTGTTGCTGCCTCGGACACAGAGAAAATTGCGTTGGTGAAAGAGCGCATTGCTTCTGGCAAGCGGTTTTCCGAGATCGCTGCCGAGTTGAAAGTTCCGGATGGTGGTCTTTGGAACACCTTTGATGTGCCGCCGGAAGGTATTCGCGGATTGCAGTTGTCTGACACCCAGAAGGAGCGTCTTGAGGGTCTCGCGGTTGACGCGGTGAGTACACCGTTTGAGCAGCGTGACTTTGTTTCGTGGCTTGCCATCATGTCGATTGATACACGCGCGGAGCGATCGATCTTTGATCGCGATGTGCAGTTACAACTCGCTGCAGAACTGAAAGGTCGCCGCGAGTTGATTGAGCGCGAGCGCTACATCTCAACGCTGCGCAGTCGCTGGGTCACAGACGACATCAGTGACATGGAGCGACGACTGCTTGAGATCGCTGTGGAGCGGTATTGGCGCTAACTCTGTTGTATGAGCGCCGGCGTTTGGTCGTGTTGCGACACACGCCTGTTTCGTGCCGTGGGTTGCTTGCTGTGCTCTTTCCACTGTGATCTTTCCACTGTGATCTCCGTGGCTCTGTGAGAGCCCTTTC